>WHTG01000206.1 GCA_009377835.1 Nitriliruptorales bacterium | reverse complement strand
GGCTCCCCGCTCGCCGCTGCAGCGCACGGATGCGAGCCACGAGCTCGGTGAATGCGAACGGCTTGGGAAGATAGTCGTCCGCTCCGAGGCTCAGACCCTCCACTCGAGCATCGATCTCTCCCGACGCGGTCAGCATCAAGATGCGCGCCGAGGAGCCTTCGGCTACGAGAGTCCGGCAGACGTCGTCGCCGTGGAGTACAGGGAGGTCGCGATCGAGCACGACGACGTCGTACTGGTTCACGCCGGCCTTCTCCACAGCATCCCCGCCGTCGAACGCGACGTCGACCGCCATGCCCTCCCGCCGCAGGCCGCGCTCAAGTGTCCCGGCCAGGGTTCGCTCGTCTTCGACCAAGAGCACTCGCATCTATCCTGCTTCCTCGGCTCTGCCATTTGGGCCTCGCAGGGTCGGCACCAAGCGTAGACGGGTTGTTCCGGGACCTTCCCGGCACTCAGCTCCGCCCCCGTGGGTCGGTTTCAGTCCATCAGAGATGATGTAGCGACGGCATAAGGTTCCACGTGCGAGGGGCCCAGAGACCGTAAGCCTGTTGACCGGTCACCGAGCTTGGTCGATGTCCCTCTGCAGCTCCGGACGCGGCGCTGGGGGCGATCGACGAGGCGTGGCCGACCATCGAGGACTTGTTGCGCGACCTGTAGTCGCAGCGGGTGATCGCAGGCGGATGCCAAACGTTACGCCAACCCTACACGCCGTCTTGTAGATGTTGTCAGGACCCATCCGTGTATTGCCTGAAGGAGAGGAAGCGCATGCCCACTCTCATCAACCGGTTACGGCCCGGGCTCAAGTTTTCGGCTTCCGTGATTGCCGTAGCGCTCCTCGCGGCCGCCTGCGGGGGGAGCTCTGATGCCTCCTCGGGCGTCGCAAGCCTCGATGAGGGCCAGGAAGCAGGGTCGAGCGACGGAAACGAGACTGCACCGCTGGACGATGAGGATGCCCAGGCGCTCGTCTTCGCCGAGTGTGTGCGGGACAACGGCGTCGACATGCCCGACCCGGGTCCCGGTCAGCAGGGCCTGATCGATGCCTTCCGAGCGGTTGAACGGGACTACGACCGGGCGACACTGGAGCAAGCCCTCACCGCCTGCCAGGACCTCATGCCGCAGTACGCGCAGGAGCACCCGACGGGAGATGATTGGCAGCTGGACCTCGCCGAGTGTCTGCGTGAGCAGGGCCTCGACGTGTCCGACAACCCGTTCGAGGATGCGCATTCGGGCGCTATCGATGTGAACGAGTTCAGTGCGGCGATGGAAGTATGCCGCAACGAGCTGGCGAGGGGCGGTCAGTGACAGATAGGACGACCGCACGTCCGCGCATATTCGTTGCCGTTGCGGCCGTCGTCATGCTGACCCTGAGCGCCTGCAACGCGGCCGGAGGCGACGGGGTCGTCTCTGCCGGGGGCCGGGCGAATCCGACGGCGACCGAGGACGCCGAAACGCTCGACGCGGATGCCCAAGCGCTGGCCTTCGCCGAGTGCATGCGCGCGGAGGGCATCGACATACCCGACCCGGGCCCCGATCAGGAGGGCCTGACCGCGGCCCTCCACGAGGCCGAGGAGGACTACAACCGGGAGACCTACGACCAGGCCCTCACCGCCTGCGAGGAGCTGCTGACGCACCGTGACCACGACAGGGGCGACCACGGACCGGACGCCGAGACGATGCTCGAGCTCGCCGAGTGTTTGCGCGAGCAGGGCCTCGAGGTGCCCGACAACCTGTTCGAGGGTGCAGCGCTGCACGATATCGAAGACGACGAATTCCGTGCCGCGTTCGAGGAGTGCCGCAACGAAGTGGCGGGAGGTGGCCATCAATGAGCACGGTCGACGAGGCACACACCGCACCGCCGGTCACTCACGCCGGTCCGGAGCCGGAGGAGCCCCGCCACCGGAGCCGCCCCGTTTGGCTCGTGCTCGCTGCGGCGTTCATCGCCGCCGCGGCCGGCACAGGCGCCTGGGTGTGGGCGAGCAACACGGCTACCGAGCCGGCATCCGCCGCGTCCGGCCCGGTCGCGACCGCGGTGGTCGAGCGGGGGACGATCGCCGCGACCGAGAGCTGGGACGGCACCCTCGACCACGGGACGCCGTTCACCGTCACCAGCGGCACCGGGGGGACGATCACCCGGCTCGCCGAACAGGGCGAGACCGTCGCGCGCGGCGACGAGCTCTACCGCGTCGACGAGCGACCGGTGACCCTCCTCTACGGAGTGGTGCCGATGTACCGGGACCTGGGCCCGGGCGCCTCCGGCGCCGATGTCAAACAACTCGAGACCAACCTTGCCGAACTGGGCTACGGCCGGTTCGCGGTGGACAACCAGTACAGCTCGTCCACCGCCGACGCGGTGCGCGCATGGCAGGAGGTCATCGGCGCGGGGCCGACGGGAATGGTGGCGCGCGGCGACATCGTCTTCCTCCCCGAGGGCCGCCGGGTGGACACGCTGCGCGCTAACGTCGGCGATGTTGTTGGGCCGGGGACTGCCATCCTCGATATCACCGGCACCGCCCAGGTCGTCAGCGTCGAGGCCGAGGTCGTCGACCGGGACCGGTTCGAGATCGACACCAAGGTGACCCTCGTCCTCCCCGGAGGCGACGAGGTCGCCGGCACGGTCACCGCCACCGCGGTCGTCGAGGCCCTGCCGGAGGAAGGCGCCGAGGCCGCTGCCGACACCGAGCCGATCCTCCAGGCCGAGATCGCCCTCAACGAGAAAGCCCCGGACGAGTTCGTCGGGGGCCCCGTCGACGTCGTCGTCGCGATCGACGAGCGGACCGACGTCTTGATGGTGCCGGTGAACGCCCTGCTCGCCCTGAGCGAGGGCGGCTTCGGGTTGGAGGTCGCGGCCGACGACGGGAGCACGTCGATCGTCCCGGTCGAGACCGGCCTGTTCGGTGAGGGCAAGGTCGAGATCAAGTCGGCCGACATCGCCGAGGGCATGGTGGTGGGGGTCGCGGGGCGGTGAGTCGGGACACCGACACCGGCGCATCCGAAGCGGCGACTAACGGCGAGGACGCAGTCGCCGAGCTGACGGGCGTCGTCCGCACCTACCCCGGTCACCCGCCGGTCCGGGCCCTGCGCGCCGTCGACCTGCGGATCGAGCGCGGTGAGTTGGTCGGCATCGTCGGTCCGTCCGGCTCGGGCAAGTCGACGCTGCTCAACATCATGGGCACGCTCGACCGCGCCGACGCCGGCACCGTCCGCATCGACGGACACGACGTCAGCACACTGACGGATCGACAGCTGTCGGCGCTGCGGGCCCACCGGATCGGCTTCGTGTTCCAGCAGTTCTTCCTTGCCCCCGGCGTGAGCGCGCTCGACAACGTGGCGGACGGGCTGCTCTACACCGGGCTGCCGCTGGCGGAGCGCCGACGCCGGGCGAGGCAGACCCTGGAGCGAGTCGGGCTTGCCGACCGCATGCACCACCGGCCGAACGAGCTGTCCATCGGTCAGGGCCAGCGGGTCGCAGTCGCCCGGGCACTGGTCGGGCGACCGGCTATCTTGCTCGCCGACGAGCCAACCGGAGCGCTGGATAGTGAAAACGGCGCCGCTGTGCTCGACCTGCTGGACGAGTTGCACGCGTCCGGCACCACGATCGCGGTCATCACCCACGACCACGTCATCGCGAGCAGGCTGCCCCGGCAAGTGCGCATCCTCGACGGGCAGGTCGACGCCGACGAGGGGGCGGGCGGATGATGCGCCCGTCGAAGCTGCGGCCGCGCGACACGCTCCGGGTCGCGGGGACCGGGCTGAAGGCCCGACCGCTGCGCGCCGTGCTGTCTGCGCTCGGGATCGCCATCGGTATCGCCGCCATGGTGGCGGTGGTCGGGATCTCGGCGAGCAGCCGCGCCGAGATCGACCAGCAGCTGCGGGCGCTGGGCACCAACCTGCTGACGGTCGAGGCCGGGGAGTCGTTGCGCGGCGAGCCGGCAAGGTTGCCCGAGGACAGCGTGGACATGGTGGCGCGGATCGGCCCGGTCACAGCGGTCAGCGCTATCGGCGCGGTCGATGATGCCTTCGTCTACCGCAACGACCGGATAGACGAGTTCGTGACGAACGGCATCGTCACCATGGCCGCCCGTCCCGACCTGCTCCGAACCGTCGGCGGCGAGGTCGCCTACGGCCGCTGGCTCGACGACGCGCTGGCCGCCTACCTCACGGTGGTGCTCGGCGCGACGACCGCGGAGCGGCTGGGCATCTCGCCGACCGACGGCAGCGTCGCCGTATGGCTCGGCGAGCAGTGGTTCACGGTCGTAGGCATCCTGGATCCGGCACCGCTGGCACCCGAGCTGGACGCGGCCGCGCTCGTCGGGTGGCCCATCGCGGAGGAGCTCCTCGGCTACGACGGCACGCCGACCCGGCTGTACGAACGCTCGCCGGAGGCGCAGGTCGAGGACGTCCGTTCCGTGCTGGCCGCGACCGTGAACCCGGAGAACCTCGAGGAGATCACCGTCAGCCGCCCCTCGGACGCGCTGGCCGCCCAGGCCGCCACCGACGAGACGTTGACCACGCTGTTGCTCGCGCTCGGGGGCGTCGCCCTGCTCGTGGGGGGCATCGGCGTGGCCAACACGATGGTCATCGCCGTTCTCGAGCGGCGCTCGGAGATCGGCCTACGCCGGGCGCTCGGCGCCACTCGCGCGCATGTCCGGATCCAGTTCCTCGGCGAGTCGGTGCTGCTGGCCGGTCTCGGCGGGATCGGCGGGGCCGTGCTCGGTGGCATGGTGACCGCGGTCTTCGGGGCGAGCCGGGACTGGCCATTCGCACTACCGCTCTGGGTGCTCGCTGGCGCGGCGGCCGCGACGATCTTGGTCGGCGCTATCGCCGGCGCCTACCCCGCGGCCCGAGCGGCCCGCATGTCGCCGACATCCGCCCTAGCCACGGTGTGAATCATGACTACCCTTTACGACAGAGGAGGAGAGCAAAATGGCTGACCCGCCCCGCAACCCCGAGACCGAGGACGACACCGGCGTGGGGCCCGGCCCCGGATCGACCACCGGCAAGCCACGCTCGGTGAAGGTTGCGATCGTCATCGTCGTCCTGGTCCTGGTCCTACTGGTCGTTTTGTTGATCGCCGGTGGCCACGGTCCTCCCGCAGGTGGGCACTGATGTCTAAGCGGCCGGGCG
>WHTG01000089.1 GCA_009377835.1 Nitriliruptorales bacterium | reverse complement strand
TACGTTCCGCCCTGTCCGTCATCGGGACCATCGGTCCGCCGCTGACAATCGTCACGAGCCTGATGATCTACTTCGGCTGGGCCCGAAGCGACCGGCAAGCGAAGTTGATGGGCCTCGATGTCAGCCTGTTCGGGTTCTCGACTCAGGACTACGTCCTGCTGAGCATCAGCACCCTGTTCATCCCCTTGATGGTCGTGGCGGCCATAGGGTTGGGCGGCCTCGCCTTGCACCACCGCATCGATAAGGCCCTTCACGAACCGTCGGCACGAACGCGGCTGAAGACGGCAGGGAGGGTGGCGCTGGGTGTCGGGATGCTCGGAGCCGCCGTCGCGGTAGCGGCTGCGATCCTGCGGCCCTCGGGCCTCGCGGCCCTCCTTTCACCGATCGTTCTGGCATTCGGCACAGCCGTCGCGGCGTATGGCGCTTGGTTGGCGGACGCCGCGCATGACCTGGCCTCGTCACATCGCCCGTGGGCGGCGTCGCAGCGCGCCCTTCGCACCCTGCTCGTCGGCAGTCTCATCACGTTCGCGCTCTTCTGGGCGATGTCCACCTACGCGGGAGTCGTCGGTAGCGGCTACGCCGAGCGGCTCGCTCGGAACGTGTCACAACGCCCAAGGGTTACTGCCTTCAGTGCCGTGCCACTGGGTATCGAGGCGTCCGGAGTCCGCGAGGACAAGATAGGCACGGACGACGGCGAGGAAGGGGCCATTCGCTACCGCACGACCGGCCTACGTCTCCTTACGCGTTCGGGCGGGAGGATGTTCCTGCTCCACGACGGGTGGACAGCCGCTGACGGCACCGTGATCGTGCTACCCGACAACGAGGAAGTGCGCTGGCAGTTCTCGCGCTGAGGCGCGCGGCGCCTCGGCACGGTTGAGGAGCGGTCCAATGGCGGTGAGAAGTATCGACGAAGTGCTGGCTGCGCTGGACGAGGTGGTGGAGCGAGCCGTCCGTAGGGGCGACCGGATCGGCTACTTCGCTGCGCTCTACCGGACCGTCACGGCCCAGGTTCGAGTGGGCGTGGACACCGGGTTCTTCGACGACGCCGAGCGCATGGAGCGGCTGGACGTGTTGTTTGCGAACCGCTTCCTCGAAGCCCTGGACGCGCAGCAGCAGGGTGGCCGGCCGACGCGGTCGTGGCGCGTGGCATTCGAAGCCGCCGAGCGGTGGCGTCCGATCGTCCTGCAGCACTTGCTCGTGGGGATCAACGCCCACATCAACCTGGACCTCGGCGTGGCCGCTGCCGAGACGTCTCCCGGCCGGCAGCTGCCGGGCTTGCGCCGGGACTTCGATCGCATCAACGAGATCCTCGCCGGCTTGATGACCGGGACGCGCGGAGCCCTCGCAACGGTGTCGCCGTGGATGGGGCTTCTGGACCGGTTGGGCGGGCGCGGTGACGACGAGGTGATCAACTTCAGTTTCACGGTCGCGCGGGCGGAGGCATGGCGCTTCGCCACGGTGCTCGCGCCCCTGCCCCCAGACCAACGAGCTGCGCCGATCCGTGGGCGTGACGAGCGGGTGGCGCGGCTGGCCGATGTCGTCCTGCGCCCGGGTTGGCTCACTGCCGGGTTGCTGCTGGTCCGCAGCCGCGAGGGTTTTGACGTCGGCAAGACCGTCGAGGCGTTGACGCGCGTGCCGCCACCGCCACTGGCATCTGTCGAGGCGCGCGTCCGAGAAGACCGCGCCAGCTGAGCCAACGTTCGCCGACCGGGCACCTTGGTATCTTTGTATCTTTCTCTGGCCCCTTGTGCGTCCTCGGCCCGGTTTACCTTGGCGAGGGGGTCGCCTCCGTGCCTGGCCGTTCAGCCGATTATCTGCCGGCACGGGGTTCCCTACGCTGCTGTTCCGAGCAAGGCGTAGAACAGGAGCAGTCGTGACCGACAGCCGGTCGGCGCTGGACTCGTTCAACGCGTTCGACGTAGAGGACAGCATCATCGGGGAAGCTCTCGACCCCTACCCCGAACTCGCCGCCGCGCGCCGCCGGGGGTCAGTGCAACGGGTGGACGGAGGGCTTGGGGAGACGCTGGCTGGAAGCGCCGGCACGTACATGGTCTACGGCCACGACCAAGCGGTGTCGGCCCTCCGCAGCGCCGACACCTTCTCGTCCGCCTCGTACCTCGACGTCCTCGGGGACGTGATGGGCCGGGTGGTGTTGGCTATGGACGGAAAGGAGCACCGCAGGCATCGCGCCCTCATTGCCCAGGCCTTCCGTCCCCGCGCGCTCCAACGCTGGGAGCGCGAGCTCATCGCACCGTTGATCGACGAGTTGATCGACCGCTTCGTCGCGGAGGGCCGTGCCGAACTGGTGCGGCAGTTCACCGTGCCGTTCCCCATCGCGGTGATCGCCCGGATGCTGGGGCTGCCCCGGAGGGACACGGGCATGTTTCTGCGCCGATCGCTGGAGCTCATCAGCGTCAGCGTCAACTGGGAACGCGGTGTCGAGGCGTCGCAGGCGCTGCGCGCGTACCTGAAGCCCTTCATCGAGGCGCGCCGACGTGAGCCACGCGACGACCTCATCAGCGAGCTCGTGATCGCCGAGGAGGAAGCGGAACGGCTCAGCGACGAAGAGATTCTGCCCTTTTTGCTGCTGTTGCTGCCCGCTGGCGCCGAGACGACAATGCGCGCGCTGGGGAACCTGCTCGTCGCTCTTCTGCGCCATCCCAGCCAATTGAACGCCGTCCGCGACGATCGGCAGCTGCTGCCCCAGGCGATCGAGGAGGCCCTGCGCTGGGAGCCTCCGCTGCTGCTGCTGGCCCGCCGTGCGACGCGAGACACCCAACTAGGCGGGGTCTCCATCGCTGCGGGTTCCAACCTGGTCATCAGCCTTGCTGCCGCGAACCGCGACGACACCCGATGGGGACATCCCGACCGCTACGACCTTCACCGGGAGGCGCAATCCCACGTCGCATTCGGCAGCGGGCCGCACCTTTGCCTGGGCCTGCACTTGGCGCGCCTCGAGATGCGGCTGGCCGTGGAACGTCTCCTGGACCGTCTGCCGGACTTGCGCGTCGATCCGGATGCCGAGCCGGCGCAGATCCGGGGCGAGATCTTCCGCTCGCCGCCCAGTCTGCCCGTGATCTTCGGCACGGGCTGACCTGTCAGCTGCGGAAGCGACTGCGGTAGTCGTCGAAGTCCCAGGTGTCGAGGAACGTCTCGGCGGCGGCGCGGCCGCCTGCGTACAGCTGGTCCATCGTCTCCTTGTTCAGGCCGAAGTCGACCACTCCTGCGGCGCTCGTGTCGATGCGGACCGTGCGGGCGTCGACCCACGGCTGGTTCAGCTGGGTCTGGTCGCGCCCGACGAGCACGGTCGAGATCAGCAGCTCGAGCAGATGCACCGGCCCGCGCGGCACGAGTCCCAACAGCGGGAAGAGCTGGGCTCTGCCCTCCGGCAGCTTCGGCAGCAGCTTGACCCCGAACGTCGGCCAGCGGGGGATCGCTCCGTCGCGCCGGTCGAACACGTCGATGGCGAAGTTGGACAACACGCCGCCGTCGACGAGGATCGAGACCTTGCCGTCGGCGTGCCTCAGGCGCACCGGCTCGAAGTAGAAGGGGATGGCCATGGAGGCGCGTACCGCATCGACGACGAGCTCGCGGTCAGGGTCGAGCCCGTACAGCGCCTGGTAGTCCCACGGCAGCCTGACCAAACAGCCACTCGTGAGGTCCGTGGCCATGACCACGAGTTTGTAGGCCTGGCCGGGCGGCAGCTTCTCCCTCGCGGGGCCTTCGATGCGCAGATCCGCGAATGTCTCCACCCCGGCGTCGTGGAGCACGTTGCCGAGGAAGTCTCGTATGTATTCCCCCTCGTAGATGCCGTCCTCCAACATCAGCGACAGTCCCTTGCCGACCACGGGCATGCGGTCCACACCGGCGCGGTCGCGGACCTTGCGGTAGTCCAGCTCGTACATGATCTCGAGCATCTTGGTGGCCGGGACGCCGGCGGCGGCGAGCGCCCCCACGATCGAACCGGCGGACGTGCCCGCGACCCGTGGGTAGACGTCGACGCCACGGTCCTGAAGAGCGTGGATCGCCCCCACGTGCGCAATGCCCTTGACGCCACCGCCTTCCAGCACAAGATCCGCACGATCGGGTGTGATGGGAGGCATTACCGTCTGCTGCTCACTCATGTGCCGTTGCCAGTCGGTTCACTTGACGGGAAGATCGGTCAGGCGTGTCGCTGGGCCCACCCGATGGCACTCTAACGTTGGGCGGGAGCGTTCTAGCCTCCTCGCCTGCAGCTTTTCGTCAAGGCTGTCGGAGGGGGGCGACCCGTGCCTGATCGTGACCCGAACTTCTTGTTCGTCATGGCAGACGACCACGCCGCCCACGCGATCAGCGCCTACGGCAGCCACATCAACAAGACGCCTGGCATCGATCGGCTCGCTGACGGCGGGATGCGGTTTGACAACTGCTTCTGCGTCAACTCGATCTGCTCACCGAGCCGTGCCGCCATCCTCACCGGCACCTACAACCACGTCAACGGTGTGACGGATCTCGACACCCTTTTCGACGGACGGCAGGTGACGTTTCCCAAGCTCCTGCAAGCCGCGGGCTACCAGACGGCGCTGGTCGGAAAATGGCATCTCGGGCACGGAGGGGTCCACGATCCGACGGGCTTCGACTACTGGGATGTCCTGCCGGACCAGGGCAACTATCACAATCCGGAGCTGATCCGCTGGGAACGCGGCGTGACCAGGGACGACGAGGGCGAGCGGCGGGTCGTGGCGGGTTACGTCACAGACGTGATCACTGACCTTGCTCTGGACTGGCTGCACCGCCGCGACCCAGCCCGGCCGTTCCTGCTCAAGCTGCACCACAAGGCGCCGCACCGACCGTGGCAGCCCGACGACGCCCACGCGCTGCTGTACGAGGAGCTCGAGGTTCCCGCTCCTCCGACGTTCGACGACGACTACTCGCACCGGGGGAGCGCGGCCCGCAACGCCCGCATGCGCATCGACCGTGATCTGGGTCTCGAGGATCTCAAGGTCCCGGTTCCCGACAGACTTTCGCCCGCTGAGAGCAAGCACTGGAAGTTCCAGCGCTACATCAAGGACTACCTGCGGTGCGTGGCCTCGATCGACGACAACCTGATGAGGGTGCTGGACTGGCTCGACGCGCAGGGCCTTTCCGGGGACACGGTTGTGCTCTACACCTCCGACCAGGGCTTCTTCCTCGGCGACCACGGCTGGTACGACAAGCGGTTCATGTACGAGGAATCGCTGCGCATGCCGCTCCTGCTGCGCTACCCGCGCGAGGTCCGCGCAGGATCGATGTGCACGGACATGATGCTCAACGTCGACATCGCGCCGACCATCCTCGACCTGGCCGGGGTCGGCATTCCCAGGGCGATGCAAGGTCACAGCGTCCGGCCGCTCATGCACGAGCGGACGCCCGCGGACTGGCGCACGTCGATGTACTACCGCTACTGGATGCACCTCGACAGCTCGCACGCGGTCCAGGCCCACTACGGAGTCAGGACGGGTCGCTACAAGCTGATTCGCTACGACGGGAAAGGCGACGGTCCCGAGTGGGAGCTGTTCGATCTCGAGGACGATCCCGTGGAGATCCACAGCGTGTACGACGACCCGGCCTACGCCACGCTGCGGGCGGAGCTGACCGACGAGCTGCATCGCCTCCAGGCCGAAGTCGGCGACGCTCCGTGAGCCTCGGATTGTCCGGCAGCGCCGAGATGTGCGGGCGGTATGGCTGAGGTGGCGTGATCTGCCGGTGTCGCTGAGCGCCTGTTCGGCATGAGTGGTTGACTATGATCGGGTGGCACTGCGGGCAAGGGGCGGGCAAGGACTATGGAGGGCGGGCTTCGGCCATCGAACCGACGTGGGCTCGTGGGCCACCAAGGTCGAGAATTGTGGCATCGCGCACAGAGCGGCCTTCCCTACCGACCGGCCGGTCGAGGTCAAGGCGGGGCATGACTGAGCACGGTGGTGCTGTGACCCGTCAGCGTCGAGCCGCGCTGGTGGTCGCGCTCGTGATTCCCATGGCGGGTTTGATCCTGCTCCTGGCCGTTCCCCAGCTCGATGCGCGCTGGCAGCACCAGCCGACACACTTCTGGCTCGTGCTCGCGGGCGCCGGACTCAACGTCGTGCTCGGGGTCGCCACCAGCGAAGCTGCAGCTCGACGGAGTGACGTGCGCACGTTCCTGATCTCGTTGGCCTTGCTGCTCAGCGCCGGATTTCTCGGTCTCCACGCTCTCGCCACCCCGGGCGTCCTCCTCGACGGTCCGAACGCCGGGTTCACCGTCGCCACCCCCGTCGGCCTCCTGCTCGCGTCGGTGTTCGCGGCCGCCTCGGCCCGGACGGACGAGCGCACCTCAGCGATCAGCTTGCGTGTCCAGCGGGGGCTGCGATCGGCCGCGCTCGTGGTGCTGCTGGCGTGGGCCGCTCTGTCGCTGGCCGAAATCCCGCTTCTGGACGAGCCGTCCACGCAGGAGGTGCCGCTGCCGCTGCGCGTGGTGGCCCCCGTTGCGATCGGCCTGTACGCCTACAGCGCCTGGCGCTACCTGGTGTTGTTCCTTGAACGGCGACGGATGCTCCCCCTTGCCGTGGCGGTGGCTTGCATCCTGTTGGCGGAGGCCATGATCGCCATTTTGTTCGCGCGCAGCTGGCACATCACGTGGTGGGAGTGGCACCTGCTCATGGCGGCGGCCTTCGGGGTGATCTTCTTCGCCGCCCGTGCCGAGTACCGCCGTGAGGGCACCGTCACCGGGGCATTCGCCGGTCTTTACCAGCAACGGGCGCTCGCTCTGGTCGACCACCTGACCTCGGACGCCCTGGATTCGCTCACACGCGCGATGCGGTCCGGAGAGCCTCTCGACCCCGTCCGTGCGCGTCTGCGCGACGGGGGGCTGACCGGCGAGCGGATCGACGCGCTTGAACGGTCTGCAAGCGAGCTGCGACGCGTGAACGATCTGCTTCATGGCTATGTCGGATCCCAGCTCGCTGATCAGTTCGCTGCCGACCCCGACTTGGCAGACCTCGGCGGACGGGAGGTCGAGGTGACGGTGATGTTTGCCGATCTGGTCGGCTTCACAGGCTTCTCCGAGTCGCGCCCTCCCGAGGAGGGGATGGAGCTGCTCAACACCTACTGGGCCGTGGCCGTGCCCGCGATCGTGGACGATTTTGGCGGGTTCATCGAACGATTCGCCGGCGACGGCATCGTCGTCATCTTCAACACGCTCGGAGACCAGCCCGATCACGCCCTGCGCGCAGTCCGGTGCGCGGTGTTCATCCAACGGGAGATCGGCCAGATCGCCGCCGGGCGGACCGGCTGGCCGCTGTTCCGGATCGGCGTGAACACCGGCCGCGCCGTCGTCGGGAACGTCGGTGCCCATCAGCGGCGGAACTTCACGGTGATCGGCGACACCGCCAACACCGCCGCCCGGTTCGAGGCACTCGCGAAGCCCGGCCGCGTCGTGATTGGACCGACCACCTACAGCCAGATCCGCGACGAGATGTCGGCAACCCCGCTCGGTCCGCACCACCTCAAGGGCAAGGCCGAACCCGTCGAGATCTATGAGCTGCCCGGTTGTGGAACAACCTGATGAACTGGAACAGGTGGACTTCGCCTCGGCGCGGGTGAGACCAGATCGACCCCGTTGATCCGATCCCGCGAAGGGGGATGGGTCAACTGGGCGGGGTCCCTATCCGCGTACCCGGGGCCAGCCGTACAGGGTGCAGCTCGAGCCGCAGGGCAATCTGTACTTCGCCGGTGACCACCTCAGTCATACGACGGCGTGGCAGCACGGTGCCTTCGAGTCCGCGCGCAAGGTCGTCATGGATCTCCACGAGCGGGTCCTGAGCAGTTGAGGTGGATACTCGCCGGTGCAAGGTCGGCGTCCGCCCGACACCACCGTGACTTCGACCATGGAACGTACGCTGGTCGAGACTCACCAAATGCGCCCCGTCAGGAGCCCGCCCACCGTGACCGCCCTGCCAGACGGCATCTCCCGGATGGTCGACCTTCCCTCCGACGAGCTCGCCGACAACTGGGAGCACCTGGTGCTGCCACCCGGCTTGAAAGAGCGTCTGGTCAACCACGCGGTCTTCAGCCTTCTGCACCGCGGCAAGCTGTCCGCGACCCGCACGGCGCTACAAGGGCTGTTGCTGTTCGCCGGCCCGCCCGGCACCGGCAAGACGACGGCCGCCCGTGGCCTGGCGCAGGCGGTGGCTGTCGCGCTGGCCGACGAGGGCGCCACGGCATACGTCGAGGTGGACCCCCACGCGCTGCCCTCCGAGCTGCTGGGCGAGAGCCAGCGGCGCACCGCCCGGCTCCTGGACCGCACCCTGCCCGAGGTCGCCGCCAAGCACCGGTTCACGGTCGTACTGGTGGACGAGGTGGAGGCCTTCGCCGCCAGCCGCCAGCTGGCCTCGTTCGATGCCAACCCGGTCGACGTCCACCGGGCCACCGACGCGGTGCTGACCGGCCTGGACCTGCTGTCAGCCGCCCATCCGCAGGTGTTGTTCCTTGCGACGACAAACGTCCCCGACGCCGTCGACGAAGCACTCGTGTCTCGCGCCGATCTTGTCGTGTCGTTCCGCGCGCCGACCCGCGAGCAGGCCGCGGCCATCATCGAGGACACGCTTGCCGAGCTGGCGCGCAGCTGGCCTGCGCTGGAGCCGCTGTCCCGCGACACGTCCGCCCTGCGCATGGTCGGTGACCGCTGCGCGGGCATGGACGGTCGTCGGATCCGCAAGGTGGTTCTCGCGGCCGTGACCGCCCGCCAGCAGACCAGCCGCGACCCGTCCAGCCTGACGGTGGATGACCTGCTGACAGCAGCCGGCGAGTTGGCGGCGACGGAGCAAGAAGGACCCCTCATGCCGGCGGGCGGCGGTCCTCGGGCCACTGGATCTCCGACAGGTCTCCCATCGCCTTAAGGTTCTCGGGCGGTTCCAGGAACAGCTCCAGCGGATAGGTGAGCACGCGCATCGTTTCGAGGACGCTGTCAAAGGCGTGGATCCGGACGAGGCGTGCCGGGTTGTCCGGATCATCATTGAAGTGCTGGTGCCACAGGGCATGGTCCACGACCACCAGGTCGCCCTGGGACCATTCGTGGTCCTCACCGCCCGTGGGCTCCTCGCCGAGGTAGGAGTGACCGCGGCCCTCGACCACGTACAGCCAGGCCTCGCCTGGATGCAGATGCATCGCCTGTCCACGTCCCGGAGCGAATTGCAGCATCACCTGTGTGATGCCTGACGCCTGGTTGCCGATCGAGCGGTCCACGAGGAACTTCGATCGCGTGCCCTTCGGATTCACGAGTAGGGGGATGTCGTTATAGTCGGTGTGCAGCCGCCCCGACCGGCGCTCCTCCTGCTCGGCGGCCAGACGCCGGACCCGCCGCGCGTACACGTCGTCGCCTTCCACCGCGCGTGTGAACTCCGGGCGTGGGGGCAGGTCCTCGATGGCGGTGTGGCCACGGTCGTCGAGCACCGCCATCCCGAGCCCGGACAGCAGCGGTTCAGTGGAATAGGTCATGAGCCGAGCCGGGGTGTCTGAGTCCACGCCGGACCGGTGCCACGACCAGGCCGGCAGATGAAGTGCGTCCCACGGACGCCACTCGTGACGGACGCCGTCGATTTCGCTCCAGCCCGCGCCGGACACGACGAAGACCATGGCGTCCCAGGAGTGACGGTGCACCGTCTGCGTGGTATCGCGGTCCAGTTCATGAACCCAGGCGTCAAGGACCCGGGTGGGGTTGCCGCCGTCGATACCCATGTAGCAGCCAACGCGGTGTCCACGGCCGCTTTCGCGCAACTGGACGTCGTCGGCGTGGATGACCGTTCGATGGTGTTGGCGCCACTCCTCTATGAGCTTGCGGCGCCTCGTCCACTGGACCTCCCAGTGGGTGACGTTCGTGCGGGTACGGGTCACCATGATGTGCCCTTTCAGTCGTCGTCGTGCAGGTTGATCACGACGGTCTTGGAGCGCGTGTAGCTGAGCAGTTCCTCAAGTGACCCCTCCGTCCCGAGACCGCTGTGCTTGAAGCCGCCGAACGGGGTTCCCAGCGGTTTACGCCCCTCGCCGTTGACCCACACCAGTCCGGCCTGCAGCCGCCGGGCCGTCCGGTGCGCGCTGCTCAGGTCATCAGTCCAGACGTTGGCGGTCAGTCCGTACTCGACGCCGTTGGCGACTTCGATCATCTCGTCCTCGTCGACCCAGTCCGTAACGGCGATAACGGGTCCGAAGATCTCCTCATGGGCGATTCGCATGCCGGGCCGCACGTCGCCGAAGACCGTCGGCTCCAGGTAGAAACCGCGGCGCAGACCATTCGGCCGCCGACCCCCGGTCAGCAGTGTCGCGCCGTCTTCCCGACCGGCTGCCACATAGCCGGTGACGCGATCGTAGTGCGCGCGGAACGCGAGGGGTCCCAGATCGGTGCCCGAGTCGCGCGGATCACCCACGCGCAGGCCTGCAACGATGTCGAGGAGTTCGGCGAGGAAAGCGTCCTTCACCCCGGTGTGCACCAGGACACGGGAGTTGGACTGGCAGGACTGGCCCATGGAACGGCGCAGGTTCATCCCGGCGACGGCTGCGCGGGCCGCGCGGCGGGGATCGGCGTCGGGGAACACGATCATCGGATTCTTCCCACCGAGTTCCAGAGTTACGTGCTTGATGTGTTGCGCTGCCCCGCTCAGCACGGCGCGTCCCGTCGGCACGCTTCCCGTGAAAGCGACGCGGGGGACGGCGGGGTGGGCGACCAGAGCAGCGCCGCATTCTGGACCCGTCCCCGTCACGACGTTGAGGACTCCCGGGGGCAGGATGTCCTCGGCGAGCGCGGCCAGGCGCAGCGCCGACAGGGAGGTGTGCTCGGCCGGCTTGAGCACGACCGCGTTGCCGGCCATCAACGGCGCGGCGCACTTCCCGGTCGCGAACTTGAAGGGATGGTTGAACGGCACGATGCGACCGACGACGCCGTACGGCTCCCGTGCGGTCATCGCCACCTGACCTGCGGATGTCGGCAGGGTGTCGCCCTTGACCTCGCTCCCCAGCCCCGCGAAGAACTCCAGCTCCGCTGCGGCGCCGGCGACGTCCCCGCGGCTGCCCAGCAGCGGCAACCCGGCATCGGCGGTGTCGAGTTGGGCCAGTTCTTCGGCGTTGTTGCGGATGCGCTCTGCCAGATCGCGCAACAGCCGCGCGCGGTCGGGCCACGGCGTGGCCGCCCACGAGGCTGCCGCCGCCGTCGCCGCTCCGACGGCTCGTTCGACGTCGGCGGGTCCACCGGCCGGGACCTCGCCGATGACCTCCTCCGTGGAGGGGTCGATGCTCGCCAGCGTCGCTCCGTCGGCGGCGTCGATCCATTCGCCGCCTATGAACATGTGCGCATCTGTCGTGGTCGCTGTGGGCACGGATCGCCTCCGGGTCGGGCCATCAGGTTGCGGCGGTGCGTACGTCGAGGAGCGCCACGCGACCGGCGTCGACCGCCTCCAGCGCCGCTGTGAGCGCACCGGGGAGGGCATCGGGATGGATCACTGGTTCACCGGCCCAGGCCCCGAACGAGCGCGCCAGCGCGCCGAGGTCGACCGGGGGCCCGTCCACGCGCATGCCGATCCACGCGTTGTCCGGGGGCCGACCCCGGTGGCGCGCCACCGCCTCCTGGTGCTCCTCGTCGTTGTAGAACGAACGGTTGTTGTTGACGACCGCGAGCAGCGGTATCTCGTAATGGACCGCGGTCCACAGGGCGCCTGGCGCCATGAGAAGGTCACCGTCTCCGATGATCGCCACGCCCAGCTGGCCGCGGTCGTGAGCTGCCAGCGCGCCGCCGACCATGGCTCCGGGGCCGTACCCGACGCCGCCGCCGCCGCTGTGGCCCAGATAGCTGCCGGCCCCCGGGAACCGCCACACACCCTCGGGCCAGCTGCGGGTGTTGCGAAGAGTGAGCAGCCACGGCCGGTCGCGTACCGCTCGCCACACCTCGGCGACGAGCCTTGCAGGCGCGATCGGCACCTGGCCCCACACCGCCTCGACGGCCCGTTGCTGCCGTTGGCGCAAGTGCTTGTGGCGCCGGGCGATGTCGGCGCGTC
>WHTG01000260.1 GCA_009377835.1 Nitriliruptorales bacterium | reverse complement strand
CTCGTTGCCGGCGGCGACCACGACGGTGACGCCTTTGCCGTTGGCGTACGCGATCGCTTCTTTGGCGTCGCCTATCAGGCCGGTGATCTCGAGTACCTGCACACCGGGAATGGCGCCCAGGCTCAGGTTGATCACGTCGGCACCGTTGTCCGTCGCGTAGCGGATGCCCGCGGCGACTTCCTCGAACGTGCCGCCGTCCTCGCCGAGGACCTTGACTGGCATGATCTTCGCGTCGGGGGCCACCCCCGCGACTCCGACGCCGTTGTCGGTCGCAGCCGCCGCGATGCCTGCCACATGGGTGCCGTGGGGGTCGGGCTCGCCGGCCTCCTGGCCGCCGCTGGCCCAGTCACCGTCACCGCACGGCCCGTCCTCGGCACAGCCGACGAAGGTCGCGCCCGAGACGAGTTGGCCCGCCAGGTCGGGATGTGTCAGATCCACGCCGGAGTCGACGACTGCGATCACCGTCCCGTCGCCCGTCGAGGCCGCCCAGGCGTCAGGTGCGTTGACCTGTTTCGGACCCCACTGCTGGTCCCACAGCGGGTCATTCGGCGTGCTCGAGTCCGCCCCTGCAGCGGGAGCGTACGCGAGCACCAGGGCAAGGGCCGAAAGGAGCAAGACGGGACGGCGCATAGACGAGGTCACTCTCCGTGAGATGAGGTTCGGCAGGTCAGGCGTCCTGCGGAAATGCGTGCCCACCGCATGCCAGTTCCGGTGGCGTCGCTCGGCAGGCGTTACCGGTGATAACGGAGTAGCGCGAGCCAGGTGACGGTATTCCGCCGCCTTTTCGGCAGGCTCTACGCTGCCCAGCCATGGATGTCCTGCGCTCCAGCGTCGATCCGTCGTCCGAGACATTCACCCGCAACGAGGCAGCCAACCGCGAACTCGTGGCCGACCTGCGCCGGGAGTTGGCCCGCGCCGCCGTCGGAGGTGACGAACGGTCGCGGGAGCGTCACAAGGAGCGCGGCAAGCTGCTGCCGCGGGAACGGGTCGACGCCCTGGTCGATCCCGCGAGCCCCTTCCTGGAGCTGTCACCCATGGCGGCCCACGGCCTGTATGACGGCGAGGCGCCGGCAGCAGGGATCATCACGGGCGTGGGTCGTGTCAGCGGACGCGAGGCGGTGATCGTCGCCAACGACGCGACCGTCAAGGGTGGCACCTACTACCCGATGACGGTGAAGAAGCACCTGCGGGCGCAGGAGGTGGCGCTGCACAACCGCCTGCCGTGTGTCTATCTGGTGGACTCGGGGGGTGCCTTCCTGCCGCGGCAGGACGAGGTCTTCCCCGACCGGGAACACTTCGGCCGCATCTTCTTCAACCAGGCGACGATGTCAGCACGCGGGATTCCGCAGATCGCAGCGATTCTCGGCTCCTGCACCGCCGGCGGCGCGTATGTGCCCTCGATGAGCGACGAGACCGTGATCGTTCGCAACCAGGGGACGATCTTCCTGGGCGGACCGCCCCTCGTGAAGGCTGCCACGGGGGAAGTGGTGTCGGCGGAGGAGCTCGGTGGCGGTGACCTTCACAGCCGTACCTCCGGAGTGACGGATCATCTGGCGCACGACGACGCCCACGCCCTGCAGATCGTGCGGTCCATCGTCTCGACGCTGGCGCCGCCGGCGGCGCGGCCATGGGAGCGTGAACCCGTGGAGGAGCCGGCGTTCGATCCGTCGCAGCTGTACGGTGTCGTCCCTCCGGACGCCAAGACGCCGTACGACGTGCGCGAGGTCATAGCGCGCCTCGTCGACGGCTCCCGCTTTCACGAGTTCAAGGCGCTGTACGGAACGACGCTGATCACCGGGTTCGCGCGGCTGTGGGGACACCCCGTGGGGATCATCGCCAACAACGGGATCCTGTTCAGCGAATCCGCGCTCAAGGGTGCGCACTTCATCGAACTGTGCGACCAGCGCCGGATCCCGCTGATCTTCCTGCAGAACATCTCCGGCTTCATGGTCGGACGCGAGTACGAAGCGGGCGGCATCGCCAGGGACGGCGCCAAGATGGTGACCGCCGTGTCGTGCGCACGGGTGCCGAAGTTCACCGTCGTCATCGGCGGTTCGTTCGGCGCCGGCAACTACGGGATGTGTGGGCGTGCGTACTCCCCCCGGTTCCTGTGGATGTGGCCCAACGCCCGGATATCGGTGATGGGCGGCGAACAGGCGGCGACGGTGCTCGCGACGATCCGGCGGGATCAGATCGAGGGCAGGGGCGGCCAGTGGTCCGCCGAGGAAGAGGAGGCGTTCAAGCAGCCCCTGCGAGAGCAGTACGAGCACCAGGGTCACCCGTACTACTCGACGGCGCGGCTGTGGGACGACGGTGTGATCGACCCGAAGGACACGCGCCAGGTGCTGGGACTGGCGCTCAGCGCGGCGGCCAACGCGCCGCTGGAGCCTGTCGCCTACGGCGTCTTCCGGATGTAGATCCGGGCGGACGCCCAGTCCCCAGCCGTTAGCATGCGGCCAGCTATGGGCGAATACTCCACCATCCGCGTCGAGGCCGACGTGCGCGGGGTCGCAACGGTGACGATGGACCGTCCAGAAGTCCGCAACGCCTTCGACGACACGTTGATCGCCGAGCTGGCGGCGGCGGCCGGGGATTTGAGTTCCGACGACTCGGTGCGGGTGGTGGTGCTGACCGGTGCGGGGCGGATCTTCAGCGCCGGTGCGGATCTGAACTGGATGCGGTCCATGAAGGACTGGACATTCGACCAGAACGTCGCGGACTCCACGCGGATGAACGGGATGTTCCGCGCGCTGTACGACCTGCCGAAGCCGCTGATCGGCCGTATCAACGGTCATGCCCTGGGTGGGGGGACTGGCCTGACCGCCGTCTGTGACATCGCGATCGCTGTGGATGCAGCGACCTTCGGTTTCACGGAGGTCGTCCTCGGGCTGGCGCCGGCGGTGATTTCGCCGTACGTCGTCCGCAAGGTAGGGCGATCGTTTGCCCGTGCCGTGTTCGTGACCGGGGAGCGGTTCGACGCCCGGCGTGCGCGGGAGGCCGGGTTGGTCCACGAAGTCACCGATTCCGAAGGACTGGACGCGGCTGTCGCCGCCGCCGTGGATCGCTGTCTGGCGGCGGGTCCCAACGCCGCTGCCGCCGCCAAGCGCCTGCCGGACCTGGCGCTGCGGCCACTCGACCAGGCGGCTGCCGACACGGTGCAGGTGATCGCGGGGCTGCGTGTGTCCGACGAGGGGCAGGAAGGCATGAGCGCGTTCTTCGAGAAGCGCCCGCCATCGTGGATGTCCCCGCCGGCGGCAGACTAAGTGATGTTCGACAGCGTCCTGGTCGCCAACCGCGGCGAGATCGCGGTGCGGATCTTCCGCACGTTGGATGACATGGGGATCCGGTCGGTGGGTGTCTACAGCGACGTCGACGCCGGCGCACTGCACGTGGCCCGGGCGGACCTCGCGGTCCACATCGGTCCGACCGCGGCCGCCGAGTCGTACCTGTCGATCGACCGGATAATCGGTGCCGCGAAAGCCACGGGAGCGCAGGCTATCCACCCCGGGTACGGCTTTCTCGCCGAGAACTCGCTGTTCGCACGTGCATGCCACGACGCCGGTGTCGTCTTCATCGGTCCGCCCGCCGACGCGATGGAGGCGATGGGCGACAAGATCCGGTCGAAGCAGACGGTCGAGGCGGCGGGTGTGCCCGTGGTGCCGGGGGTCCATCGCGCCGGCATGAATGACGGCGACCTGCTCGCGGCGGCGGACGAGGT
>WHTG01000310.1 GCA_009377835.1 Nitriliruptorales bacterium | reverse complement strand
TGTATCCCCTCCTGCGGCGTATCAACTACTACCTGATGCGCTGGGTTCGGAAGAAATTCCGGCGGCTGAAGACCTTCAAGAAATTCCACAAGCGCTGGAAGCAGATCACCGCTGCGTATCCGCTTTACTTCGCTCACTGGCCGGGGTTCCGCAGATGATGGGCACACGAGGGCGCCGAATTGCCGGGTTGACCTGGGGTTTTGCCCCTACGCGGGCGTAGGGGTCGTGTTACTACAGCCGCGGGTCGGCCAGGGGTGAGTCGCTGGTGGGGGTGAAGTCGAAGAACCGCGGCGGTTCGGGCAGTTCGAGGGCGCCCAGGATGGCGCGTTGGCCGGGGCGGAGCTCGCCGCGTTGGGCGACGTGGCCGTCGCTGGTGGCGAGGGTGACCAGGTGGAGGCGGTCGAGCTCGTCGCGGATGTTGCGCCAGGTGTCACCGACGCCGATCTCGGCGACGCGCAGGATGAGCAGCGCGAGCCAGCACAGCTGCACGTGGGCTTGGATGCGGGTGTCCTTGTGGTGGAAGGCGGGCCGCAGGTTGATCTGGATGGTCTTGAGGTCGCGCCAGCCGCGCTCGGCTTCGTACAGCGCCTTGTAGGCGTGGGCGATGTCGTCGGGGGTCAGGGTCTGGTTGGGGGTGCGCAGCAGGTACTTGCCGTCGTAGTGGGCGTCGCGGCGCACCGCGGTGCGGTCGATGCGCAGCTTGCCGGCACCGGTGGCGCGCAGGAAGCGGTTGAACGCGGGCTTGGTCTTGAGCCTGCCGGCGAGCTCGGCGCGGGCACGCGCCGAGCGCCGGTCGGTGTCGGCGATCTCCTCCTGCAGACGAGCGACGATCTGCTCGCGCACGTCGGCGTCGCGGCGCGCCCGGTCGGGGTTGTGGCAGATGACGAACCGGTCGCCCAGATCCGGGTCGACGCGTACCTGCTTGACCCGCAGGTTGCCCGCGACGGTGTGGTAGCGGCCCTGGCGGCTCAAGGCCGCCTTGCCCGCAACGCTGGCGCCGCGCAGCTTCTCGCCGATGATGTAGCTGCCGCCGGCGCGCTGCAGGTAGCGGCGGTTGGCCTCGGAGGAGAAGCCGCGGTCGAGCACCCACACCACGCGGTGCAGCTGCCAGGCGCGCAGGTCGTCTTTGACGGTGCGGATCAGCGTCTGGTCGCTGGTGTTGCCCGGGAAGGTCCACAGCCGCACGGGGATGCCCTCGCGGGTGACGGCCATGCCGATCACCACCTGCGGCAGGTCAGGGCGGTGATCCTTGCTGTGGCCCCACGTTCGGGTGGCTGCCTCCACCGCCGCCGCGTCGTCGTCTGTGTCGCCGTCGTCGGGGTCGGGGTCGGGCAGCAGCGCGTCGTCGGCGGCGTCGGTCTGCCAAAACGTCGAGGTGGTGTCGAAGAACAGCAGGTCGACCTCGAGGTTGAGCAGGTTGGCGACACTGAAGAACACCGTCTGCTGCAGCTCGGCGAGCGCGTCGCCGAAGAAGTCCATCGCCCGGTAGCAGGCGTCGTCGCTGACCGCGTCGAGCCCGTCGATGAACACCCGCTCCGCGACCCACTTGCACCCGGCGAGCTTGGACAGCGGCCGGTGCGTCAGGCGGTTGGCGACCATCGCGAACAGCACCCGCTCGACCGGCTCGGCATCGACGCGGCGGCCCGCAGCGGCCGTGGCGATGGCCTTGGCGATGCCCAGCCGCTGCCACAGCTGGTCGGCCACCCACGCCACCCCCATCGGCCGCGAGTCGATGACCGCCGGCACGTCGACGCCGTCGGTCTGCGCGGCGGCGGTGGCCACGACCGCCTCGACCGGGTCCAGGAAGCGGCTGATCGAGCGGACCAGGCGGGCCAGCGCGTCACGGTCGATCTGGTCGGCGCGGCCGAAGTTGTGGATGATCCGCGCCTTGGGCATCCCGGTGACCGGGTCGCGCTCGTTGTGCGCCAACGCCAGGTAGGCGACCTCCGACCCGTCGCGGTTGCGACGCTTGGTCTCGCGCAGGTACATGTCTACGACGATAGCCGATAGACCACGGCGATCCAACGATCCGCCACAGGGTCGTGTGCCTACACAATTCGGCGCTCGGGCCGGGCTCTAAGCTTCTGACCAGCGCAAACGCGCCGTCGCACCGTCAAATCTGCCTACAAACTGCGGAACCCCGGTCAGGTAATGGTGGTGTTTCTTCCACGAGATCTCGTCGACGCCGATGTCATACAGGCCGTCGAGACGGTCGGCGTCC
>WHTG01000263.1 GCA_009377835.1 Nitriliruptorales bacterium | reverse complement strand
GCAACTCAAGCTGGAGCAGGAGGCTCTCGAGCGGGTGGCCGCCCAGAAGCGCGAGATCACCGCGGACGCCAAGGAGATTCGCGACGACCGTGCGTTGAAGCTCGCGGCGACCAGCCAGCGCATCCGTGCCCTGCAAGGTCAGGAATCGCACCTGACGTCCGAGAGCCGGGAACTGGCTGCGCTTGCGCGGCGGGCCGAGCGGGCCGCTGCAGCGGCCTCGCGAGCGCAGGCCGCCGCGGCCGCTCCGGCGGCGCCGACGAGTGCCGGCGGGTGGACGTGGCCGGCCCGCGGTCCTCTCACGAGCGGCTTCGGCTACCGCTGGGGGCGCATGCACGAGGGGATAGACATCGGCGCTGCGAGCGGCGCACCGATCTACGCCGCGAGCGGAGGAACCGTGTCGTATGCCGGCTCCATGTCTGGCTACGGCAATCTTGTCCTCGTGGATCACGGGGGCGGCACCGTCACCGCTTACGCCCACCAGAGCGCGATTCTCGTCGGCGTCGGTGCACGCGTGGGCGCCGGTCAGCAGATCGGGCGCGTCGGTTCGACCGGCCAGTCAACCGGCCCTCATCTGCACTTCGAGGTGCGCGTCGGCGGCAGCCCTCGTGACCCGATGGCGTATCTGCCCTAACAATCCCTGCGGGCGTCGTCGACGGTCGGCCGCTACTGGCCGATGGCGTCCGCCGTGTCGGTGCCGATGATCAGGGCAACTTGCGGTCCACCGTCGACCTGTTGCAGGTCGGCCCCGGGAACGTGCTCCGCCACCAGCTGCGCAGCCTCCTCCTGACCTTTGCGGTAGCGCACGACTGTCTGGTCGGTCGCCGCGGCGTTACCGACCCCCGTGACGTCAAATCCGCGTTCTGACAACCTCGCTGCGGCCGCCTGCGCAAGGCCGGGTACACCCGCGCCGTTGCGGACGACCAGCGACACGTCTTCGGGGACCACAGTGGAGCCCACCTGCTCCAGGATCGTGCCGTCCCTGAAAGACCGGAATACCGGCTCCGCCCGTGCGTCGTTCACCGCGAGCACCGCAGCGCCGCCCACGAACGTCGGATCCGCCGGAACCGCCATGGTGGGGAAGTCGGTGCGGCCCATCGCGACGCCTGCGCGCGCGAGCGCCGCCAGGTCGAGGACACCCAGGCCGCGGTCGGCGGTCAAAGCGCGACCCACGGCATTGCCCGTACTGAACAGCGTGAGCGGATTGAGCACGGTCGAAGGCTGCGCGGCTGACTTCGCAAGTTCCTTCAGGAACCGTTGCTGCCGCTCGATACGGCCGAGGTCGTTGTCGATCTTCCGGACGCGGACGAACCCGAGGGATTCCTTGCCGTTCAGGCGCTGGCAACCCTTCGGCAGGTCGATGTGCGCGTCGCGGTCCTTGATCGGCTCCTTCAGGCACATGCGCACGCCGCCCACGGCTTCGACGATGTCATGGAATCCCAGAAAGTCCACCTCGAGGAACTGGGTGACGGGAATGCCGGACACAGCCGACACCGTCCGCACGAGACAGGAGGCGCCGTCGATGCCGTACGCGCCGTTGATCCTTCCGGCGGTGCCGTCGCAGCGCTCGACGTAGAGGTCGCGCGGGAACGACAGCATGGCGCCTTTCGAGCCGCGGATTGTGAGCAGCAGGATCGTGTCGGTGCGGTTCCCGGTGAAGTTGCCGGTGCCCAGTCGCCTGCGCTGTCTGCGCGTGAGGCCCTCGCGGTCGTCAGAGCCGACGAGCAGGATGTTGCGCTGACCGTTGCGCACAGGCTCCAAGCCCTGTACCCCGACGCGGGTGATCTGTGCGTTCGCCGACAGCGCGGCCGCAATACCGGTCCCGACCGCGGCGAGAACGAGCAGCAGGATCACCAGCGCGAGAATCTTGAGAACCCTCCGCGGCCCGCCGCGCCGAACCCGCGACGCCTTCCCGCCTGACGGGGGACCGAACCCGTCGTCCGTGCTGTGCTCGGAATGTCCGCCCGAGCGCGATTTCGGCCGCGGCCGCGGATTGACGCCCACGCCGCGGGGGGAGTGCCCGCCGCCACCCCGTAGCGGGGGACCGAAGCCGTCCTCGTCCGTCACGCTGAAAGATCTCCTCGTTCGTCACGACCCGCAGCCCCCCACGGTGCCACAGCAGGCCGGGAAACACGGTGTTTTGGCAGTCGACTCCGTCAATGTTGAAGATGCTGCTTGCCAACACAGCAGGAATTCATCACTATTGATGATGACGGCGGGAGGGGGACGTGGTGCGACATGTGAACCGACAGCAGGTGCAGGTGTTCGCGAAATTCTCGGCGGCAGTGTTCATGATCGGTCTGGCCTACACCTACGCGGCACTGGGAAACGACGCGATGGCGGTGGCGACCGGCGTCAGTGCGATACTGCTCGTCGTCGCGATCATCGCCGAGGCTCGGACGTCCTAGATACCCCGTTTCCCCATCCACCGCCGCCCGGTGTCTCGACCCGCACACGCTCACCTGCCTGGAGCAGCCAGGTCCCCTTCGCCGCGAGCAGTTCCTCACGGCCGCCGTCGTGGGTGACGATGTTGCGGCCGGGCTGACCCGCCCCGCCCCCGCGAAGGCCCCACGGCCCTGTCGCCCGCCGCTCCGTCTGGAGCGTCAGCGTTGCGTCGGCCAGCGCTTCGATCTCGCGCACGACACCCTCCCCACCCGGATGCGTGCCGCTCCCGCCGGACCCCTGGCGAAGTTCAGCGCGCCACACCCTGAGCGGATAGGCCAGTTCCATCGCTTCCGCGGGCGTGTTGCGCGTGTTGGTCATACCGGTGTGGACGCCTGACATGCCGGCCCGGTGCGGTGTGCCGCCCTCGCCGCCAGCGATCGTCTCGTAGTAGCTGAAGGCCGGATCGGCGGAGGAGCCCAGCAGCAGGTTGTTCATCGTCCCCTGGCTCGCTGCGGGAACCCGGTCGGGCAGCGCCGGCGCCAATGCCCCCAGCAGGACGTCGACGATGCGCTGGCTGGTCTCCACGTTGCCGGCAGCGACGGGCGCCGGGGGTTGCGCGTGCACCAGTGTCCCTGGCGGTGCGATGACGCTGCACGCGCGGTAGGCGCCGGCGTTGGGTGGCGCGCCGGGATCGGTAAGCATCCGGAAGACGAACCAGGTGCTTGACACGGTGACCGCGAACACGGCGTTGACGTTGACCGGCACCTGGGCTGCCGTGCCATCGAAGTCGACGATCATCTGCCGGCCGTCGATGGTCACCGTCGCGGCAACGGTCCCGTCGCCGTCAATCTCCAGGTGATCCTCGAACGCCCAGGTCCCGTTCGGCATCACCGACAGCGCGGCTCGGACGCGCCGCTCGCTGTAGTCGCATACCTGGTCCATAGCGTCGGCCAGACGACCGGGTCCAGCAACGGCTGCGAGTTCTCGCAGGCGCCGGGCGCCTACGTGGTTCGCGGCGAACTGCGCCCTCAGGTCACCGCGGCGCTCGCGAGGCGTGCGGGTGTTGGCGACGATCAGGCCCAGGATGTCGTTGCGGATGCCGTCGGCGTCGCCGACCAGGACCGGAGGAATGCGGATTCCCTCCATCGCGATGTCGGTGGCGGAGGCCGGCATCGACCCCGGAGCGGCACCGCCCACGTCTGCGTGGTGGGCGCGATTCGCGACGTAGCCGAGGAGGGTGCCGGCGTCGTCACCGACCGCGGTGACCAGGGTGATGTCCGGCAGGTGCGT
>WHTG01000307.1 GCA_009377835.1 Nitriliruptorales bacterium | reverse complement strand
GCGCCGCTTGTTCGCGGTTCCCATGCCTGACTAGGCCGACCGCGAGGCGGTTGCCGACTTCGCGGCTGGTCGCGCCGGGATCCTCGGCGACGATCCCAGCGCCGCGCAGACGATCGCGGCGCGCATGTGGGACCGCACTCCCAGCGCCGCGCCTGCCGCTCACATCGCCAACCCGCTGGGCATGGTGTTCGCCAAACTCAACTGCAAACCTCGCTGGCGCGAGCGCCTGCCCCAAATCGCCATCCCCACCCTTGTGGTCCACGGACGCCGCAACCGGTTTTCCCGCTCGGCAACGGAGAGGCAATCGCGCGCGAGATCCCCGGCGCCCGACTGTTCGTCATCGATGAAGCCGCCACCACGATCCCCGAAGCCGCGGCTAACGAGATCGCCGAGACGATGCTCACCCTCTGCTAGAGCACGGCCCGCGCGACGGCAGGTGTCGGAGACATGGCACGCGCGTGGAAAGGGGCCAGCACGTGCCTGGGCGGTGTGGTTCTTCACAAACTTGTTGCCTCGCGGCGTGCTATCACACGATCGGCACGATGTTGTCGTTGGCTCACGGGGGTGGCTTCGGGCGGTGTCGTACCAGCCGTCGCGACGGCTTGCCGGGCTTGTAGACCGACAGCGCTGTCGCGACGCTCAGGGCGACGACGTCGTATGCCGCGCCAGCGATGAGCTGTGCCTCGCCGATGGCGGCGCCTCGCTGTGCCTGCTCGAGTCCCGGGCCGATCACCACGGTGCCGGCGACCATCACGGAAGCGATCAGCAACAGCTTGGTCGTCACCCATGGGTAGCGGAAGACACCCCACTTGGTGCCCAGGCCCAGGGCGACGCCGCTGAGCAGCGCCGTCGCGCTCAGCGGTATGCCGAAGACCATGCTGAACATGTTCAGGGTGTCCCAACCGACCGCTGCGGCCGTGGTGTCTGCGTTCGCGCTGCGGATGGCCACGGCAAGGAACCCGGCGGAATCGCCCAGCAACGCGACGGAGACGATGATGTGCACAGTCAGGAGGGCGCGGCGCCATCGGCTGACCAGGGGCCAGGTCGGGCCTGTCACGGCTGTCATGACGTTGCCGTCAGCCGCTGACCGGCTTCAGCCGGCCTTCCATGCCGGGGTGGAAGCTGCAGTAGTAGGTGACGGGCGCGTCCGGGACGGTCAGCGTGGCCGTCGCGACCTGACCGGGCTCCAGGGTGCCGGTGCTGAGCGTGATGTCATCGATGACCAGGTTGTGCGCCTGGTGCCCTTCGTTGACCACCTCGATGGTCACCTTTGACCCGGACGGCAGCTCGAGGGTCGTGGGTTCGAACTCGTTGTCACGCGCGACGACTCTGGTCGCGGCACCGTCGGCGGCGCCCATGCGCACGTCGCCCGACGCCTCGACCGGGCCGCCGCACGCCGCCAGGGTGAGCATCCCCAGGGCCGCCGCTGCTGCGAGGGTGGGCTTCGTGCGCATCCGGCCGAGGGTTTGCGTCGTGTTCTGTCGCAGTGTCATGTCATCTCCGTGGGGTCGACGGGTGTGGGTGTGCTCCACCGTGGGCGAGTGCGCCGGGGCGGTCGTCGCTCCTCAGGCGACAGTTCTGGTGCGGCGTGGGGCGTAGTGCGACGCAGCGCCCGTACGCGTCCGGTCGTAGCCGCCCGAGGCGCCGACCGTCCGGGCGGTGATGACCAGTGCGGCGGCGACCAGCACGATGTCCTTCATCACGTACTGCGCGGCGAGGGTTGGTGCGCCCGGGAACAGCTCGCCGAAGAACAGGACCAACGGCGCCATGATCCCGACCAGGGACGCGACGAGAACGGCGAGCCCTGTGCGCAGCAGCTTGCCGGTGACGAGGGTGACACCGACGAAGGTCTCTACCAGCGCGGTGACGAGCAACGCCGCCGGGCCGGACACCGCGCCGAGGCTCAGTGCTGCCACGGTCCGGACTGCCAGCTCCTCGGCGGGGCTTGCGCCTGGGAAGAACTTCAGCGCACCGAAGGCCAGGAACACCAGTCCGACGCTGACGCGCAGAGCCGTGATGCTGTAGCGGTCCAGCCAGCCGAGCACCATCCGTCGAGCGGTGGCTGGGCGCGGCCCGTCACTGTTGAGCTGGCGGCGGTTCGCTTTCGCATCTGTCGGCTGGGTCAATGTAGGCGTTGCCATCCCAATCTCCTGTTGTCAGCGGGCCCTGGGGTCGGGCACCGACTGCTGCAACCCTGATGGCGGTGGAGGCGTGGCGCGTCCGACGGCAGGCGACACTTGACCTGTGCAATCGCGAGTACGCAGGCACGCGCAAGGCTGCGTCGGCTGCCGCAGCCACTACGTCCCACGGCGTAGCCGGGGAGTCGCCCCTCAGATGACGCCGCAGCGGCGGCCCTGGGGATGCTCACCCT
>WHTG01000207.1 GCA_009377835.1 Nitriliruptorales bacterium | reverse complement strand
GGCTCCTCGAGGCGAGGGAGCACGACGAGTGCCGCCGCCGCCTGGCGCTCGACCCGCCGCGGTGGTGCGAGGTCTGCGGGTTCCGCCTGGACGTGCAGGTGTTCCCCGGCGGGTACCGCTCGTCGTGCCGTGAGTGCCGCCGGCGCGCAGGAGCCGAGGCGGCCGAACGTTGACACGGTACGAGGCGACCGCGGGGTCGACGGGGGCGCAGTATCCTCCCGCCGCAACGTCGTGCGGTCGCGGCGGCTGCAACGGACCAGAGGGAGATCATGCCGATCCGCGTCGTACTCGCGGAGGACAGCTACATCGTCCGGGAAGGCGTCCGTCTGCTGTTCGCCTCCGAGCCCGAACTCGAACTGGTGGCGGTCTGCGAGGACTTCGACTCGCTGATGGCGGCGGTCGAGGAGCACACGCCCGACGTGGTGCTGACGGACATCCGCATGCCTCCCACCGGCAGCGACGAAGGGATCCGTGCGGCGCAGCGCCTGGGCGAGACGAGTCCGGACACCGGTGTGGTCGTGCTGAGCCAGTACGTCGAACCCGAGTACGCGCTGGCATTGTTCGAGCACGGCTCCGAACGTCGCGCCTACCTGCTCAAGGAGCGGATCGGCGACGTGGAGCAACTGCTCGCCGCAGTGCGGCAGGTCGCCGAAGGGGGCTCCGTCATCGACCCGAAGGTCGTCGAGACCCTCGTTGCGGCGCGTACCCCCGCAACGGCCGGTCCCCTCGCTCGGCTGACGCCGCGGGAACGGGAGGTCTTGGAACAGATGGCCCAGGGAAAGAACAACGCGGCCATCGCACGCGAGTTGTTCCTGACAGAGCGCGCGGTCGAGAAGCACACGAACTCGATCTTCTCCAAACTCGGCCTGTCCCAGGAGCGGGACACCAACCGCCGCGTTCGCGCCGTGATCCTGTTCCTCGGCGGGCAGGAGTAGGGCGCGCGTTGAGGGGGTGGTACCACCCGAAATGACGTGCTGCCCTCTACGCAGAATGTCCGTCGCCCCGCGACCATGTGGTCATGGAGGACTCTGCAGTCACTGTGATGATCGTGGACGACCAGGCGCCGTTCCGCATGGCCGCACGGATGGTCGTGCAGCTCACCGACGGGTTCGACGTCGTGGGTGAGGCAGAGACGGGTGAGGCGTCGATCGAGATGGCGGCGCACCTGCAGCCGGACCTGGTGCTGATGGACTTCAACCTCCCCGGCATCGACGGGATGGAGGCGACGCGCCGGATACGCGAGTCGGGGCGGACGTCACCCGTCGTGGTGATGCTGTCGACCTACGAGGCGGACGAGTACGGACCCCGCGCCCTCCAGGCCGGTGCCGCCGCGTTCATCCCGAAGTCCGAATTCGACCCGGACCGGCTCGCCGACGCGTGGCACGAGGCCGTCGGCGCCGCCTCCTAGGCGTCTGTTTCGATCCTCGCCGCGACCGGGATGCGCCCCGAGACGGTGGTCCCGACTCCGCGCGTGCCGTCGATCGTCAACGTGCCGCCGAGCGAGTCGATCCGGTCCGTCATGTTCGCCAGGCCCGCGCCCACCGGCGTGGTCTTCGGATCGAAGCCCTTGCCGTCGTCGCTGATCCGGAACGACAGCTGGCCATCGGGCGTCTCCGTGACGGATATCTCGGCCGACGATGCCTCGGCGTATTTCGTGATGTTCTGCAGCGCTTCCAAGCAGCAGAAGTAGACCGCCGCCTCCACCGCCTGCCCGTAGCGTCCCAGCTCCGGCGCCCGCACGTTGACCGGCACTGCCGCCTTCCGCGCCTGCGCCACCAGCGCGGCGGCCAGACCCTCGGCGGCGAGCAGCGGCGGGTAGATGCCGCGCGCGAGGTCGCGCAGGTTCTCGATGGCGTCGGCGGTGTCCGTGCGCAACTGCGCCAGGAGTTCCTCCACGGGCATGCCCTTCGCCACCATGCGTTCCGCCAGTCCCAGCCGGACCTGCAGGGCGACCAGCTGCTGCTGGGCGCCGTCGTGCAGGTTGCGCTCCAGGCGGCGGCGCGCCTCGTCCTGGGCTGCCACCAGGCGCTGCCGCGATGCACGAAGGTCCTCCACACGATCGAGCAGCTCGGCGGTCAGGCGCACGTTGCGCAGCACGAGCCCCGCCTGGCTCGCGAGGTCGTTGAGCAACTTGACCTCGACCGGGTTGAGCGTCTCCGTGCCGGGCTTCGTGACCGACAGCGCGCCCAGCAGCTCACCGTGGTGGCGCACCGGCGCCCGCCCCGTCACCGGTCCCAGCGCCGGCAGGTCCCCGCCGGCAACGGCAATGGGTTCCGTGGGTCCCTGCCCGTCCGGCCACGACGCGGCGGGCCGCAGCTCGCCGCCGACGACCAGCCACACGTCGGCACGGGTTGCGGCCGTTCCCTGCGCCAGCAGGCGGGCCATGTGCGTCAACCGCTCCTCAGTCGCCGCCTCGTCGCCGACGCGGGCGGAGAAACTCGACAGGACCTCGTACGGCGTCGCCCGCTCGCCGTACACCAGCCGGTTCGCCAGCTTCTGCACCCGCTGTCGTACCGGCTCGAAGCCGACGGCCACCAGGCCCGTCGCGATGATCGAGAGAACCACGTTGTCCCCGCGCGTGCCGATCGCGCGCCCCATGCCGACGACGACGCCGACGTACACGACACTGACGAATACCGCCAGTGCGCTGTAGACGAAGGCGCGGTTGAGGATGCGGTCGATGTCCCACAGCCGGAAGCGCAGCAGCCCGAGGAACAGCGCCAGCGGGATGATCCCGAACACCGGCTGGAACACCCGGAACAACGCGACGGGGATGATGTCGATGGAGCGCCCCTCGAAGCTGGTGAAGGCCGCCTCGTTGATCCCGCGCGTCAGGACGAACAGGCCGATGAGCAGTGCCGGCGCCAGTGCCCAGAACAGCAGCCGTGACTGCTGCCGTTCGACCGTGCTCTCGGCGCGCCCGAAGCGGTACGCCTGCGCTGCCACACCGGCGAGGGGGGTGAGCAGGCCGAACACCATGACCAGCGCGACGGTGCGCGAGGTCCAGTCGAGTCCCAGCGCCAGCGCGGCGACACCGGCTCCCGTCGGCACGTACAGCAGCAGCAGGCCCCACACCGGCCACCGCGGGACGAGTCGGCCGTCGGGAAACAACAGCAACGCCGCCACGTACGACGTGGCAGCCACCACCTGGAACACGTTGTGCGCTGCGGCATCCCACATCGCGGGGGTCAGTGCCTCGTACACCCCGAAGGCCTGGAGGTTGAACACGGCCGCTGTGCCGGTCATGCCCATCACGAGCAGACGGGCAGCCGTGTCACGCGGGCGCAGCCAGAGCAGGACACCCGACAGCAGCAGGTTGAAGGCGCTGAACGCATAGTCGACGACCGGCCACGGGACGTCACTGTGCGCCGCGTCGGCCATCGCCCCCGCCGCGCGCCCCAGCAACGTGGGCCGAAACTCCCACACGTGGAACGTGTCGTGGATCGACGGGACGGCGCCGGCAAGCGCAGCCCCCAGTCCGGACGCCAGCACGGCGAGGGTGTAGGCGGCGTACACCGCATACACCAGACCGAACACGGCATCACGCCGTCTGATCCGGCGCAGCCTGCGAACCAGTGGGTCGTGCGACGCGACCGATGCCGCAGGCGTCGCAGACAGCGGCGTCGCCATCACCTAGGTGACCTTCACGCTGCCCACCATCTGGGGATGGAGCAGGCACGCGTACGGGTAGGTGCCGGGCTTGGCGAACGTCATCCGGAACCTGATGCCACCCTGGAGGCCGGAGGAGATGAAGTCCTCGCCGTCCCACGAGCCCACGTCCCACAGGGGCAGGCCAGGCGGTCCGTCCCCTTCCCCGGGTGGCGGCCCCTCGCTCTCCTCGGGGGCTCCCTCACCCACCTCTGGGGGTCCCTCGCCTTCCTCGGGTCCCTGGGGAGGCGTCGGTGGGTCGGGGACGTTGAAGGGCTTGACGGCCTCGTCGCTGATCCGCACCGTGCCGTCCTCTTCGAGGATCACCTGCGCGAAGTACTCCGGGACCTTGAAGCTGACGGTATGGCCACCGACGAAGCTCCAGGTGATCGGCTCCCCGACGCGGCCTTCGATCGTCTCGGGGATGAACTCGTTGATCGTCCCGTGAACCTTGGGATTTCCCCACCCCGCGAACGGCGCTTCCACCGTCATGCCCCAGACTTCGCCGGTGCCCTCGCGCGGCGCACGCTCGTACGCCGCCACCAGCGGCGAGGCCATCTCGTCGATTTCCTCGCGCGCCTGCCGTGCGACGTCCTCCGCGGAGGGGATGTCCGCCCCGGGCTCGACGACGTTGACCGTCCCCCTCTGGAACGGGCCGTGGAGGTTGCAGTAGTAGTTGTAGGTTCCCGGCTCGATGTCGTCCGCGAGTTCGACGGTGAACTCGTTGCCGCGCTCGCCTTCGTACGGGATGAAGCCGCTGTTGTAGTACGACTGGCGGCCGTTGAACGCCGGCTGGTCCTTGTCGGCGTCGGCACAGGGCGCGTCAGGGTCCTCTGGTGGTCCGCCGCTGTCCAGGTAGCACGGCTGCCCGGCGTTCTGGCTCATCTGGAAGGAACCGTCCTCCTGGTCCTGTCCCATCTCCGGCAACGGCGCCATGGCCTTGTCGAATGCGCGCATCACCTTGCGGGGGGGCTCCGGCCCCGAGTCGCCGTACTCCTCGATCAGTGGCGCGACCACGGCCATGGCCTCGTCGACCAACGTGCCCATCGTCACGCTGTGCGGTTCGCCCGTCCACTGCTGGCGGAACACCACGGTATCGCCCGGTCGCACCGTGACCTCCCGCGGGAAGTACGCGATGAACGAACTCGCGACCTCATCGTGGACGTAGTCGACCTGGACCTCTCTTGTCGCCGCACCGGAGCCTTCGGCGCCGCCGGCGCACGCCGCCAGTGCGCCGCCACCCGCCAGCATGACGAGAGCAAACAACAGTCGTCGCATCCCTTATCCCCCTGCGGCCGCTACCGGCCGTTCCGCCGGCACGACGCGATACGCCGCCACCGGAGCTTGTCGACCCTTGACGAGCCGCGGTTCCAACTCCTCCACCTCGACCGGCACGCTCAGCGCGCGGTAGGTCGGTTCGCTGACCACCGTCTCCCCTGGCTCGGCCCACTG
>WHTG01000218.1 GCA_009377835.1 Nitriliruptorales bacterium | reverse complement strand
CCCGGGTGGGACGCGCGTGGAGGTTGGGAGCGGGCCGCGTGGCGATCCGGCGCACCGTGGATGCGTGGGATCATCTCGTCGTTGGCCTGGTCCAAAGCACAACGAGGATAGGTCAGCGGTCGCTGAACCCCCGGGAACCGAGGACGGGTGTCGGGCCCGCCGCAGCCGGGCGGGCCCGACAGTGTGACATCAGGGGGCGTCGGCGTCGGCGACCGCGTCGCAGGTGGCGCCGCCCAGCTTGAACTGTCGCGCGAGGACGTTGACGGCAACGTCGCACACGTTCGCAGCGACGGAGATCGGCAACTGCACAACGACATCATCGACGTTGACGTTCACCAGACCGTTCTGGTCCGGAGCCGGACCCTCCTCGGGTGTGAACACCGCGTCAGAGGTCGCGGCTGCGTCACACTCCCCGCCGCCGCCCTTCAGCTGCTGCGCAAGAACGTTCACAGCCACGTCGCAGACGTTCGCTGCGACGGCGATCGGTGCCTGGACGGTCACATCACTGACATTGACGTTGACTAGCCCCTCCTGGGTTTGTGCCGTCGCCGGCCCGCCAAGGGCAAGGGCGAAGATGGTGCCCACGAGCACCACTAGGGTTCGCGTTCGAGTCATCGAGATTTCTCCTCTGACCCGGAGATTGCGGCAGAAGGTAGGGACCGGGTCGTTAAGCGGATTGCCCCGCCCGAGTCTCGGGATAACTGTCCGTTTGGGCAGGGGGGGGTGTCCGTAGAGAGGCGACTACCGTCCGTAGCGCCGCTGGCGGTGCGCAAACTCGCGCAGCGCGCGCAGGAAATCGGTCTTTCGAAATTCCGGCCAGTAGGGGTCGCAGAAGTAGAACTCGGAGTGCGCGGACTGCCACAGGAGGAAGCCCGAGAGCCGGATCTCGCCGGAGGTGCGGATGATGAGGTCGGGGTCCGGGGTCCCCGTCGTGTACAGGTGTTCGGCGATCAGTTCCGGTGACAGCTCGTCGATCACGTCCTCCAGCGACTGCCCCCGGGCGCTGCGCTGGACCAGCAATCCGCGCAAGGCATCGGTGATCTCCTGACGTCCGCCGTACCCGATGGCGACTTGCACGTGACAGCCGGTGTGCTCCGATGTCGCCCCCTCCGCGTCCTTCAGCGCCTGCCGCAGCCGGTCCGGCAGCACGTCCAGCGCTCCGACGGCGGTGACCTTGAGGCTTCGCTGGCGGTTGCGGGTGTCGTGCGCGATGGCGCCCACCGTCTCGGCGATGATGTCCAGCAGCTGGCTGACCTCGGTCTCGTCGCGTTGCAGGTTCTCCGTCGACAGCAGCCACAGCGTGACGTAGGGGATCGCCAGTTCGTGGCACCAGTCGAGCAGTTCGTGGATCTTGTCCGCGCCGCGCCGGTGGCCCATGGCGACGTCGCTCAGCCCTCGGGACCGGGCGTAGCGACGGTTGCCGTCGAGAACGACACCGATGTGCTGTGGCAGGGATTCGTCGCGCAGCTGCCTCTGCAGTCGCAACTCGTACAGCCGATAGGCGGCGTCCGTCAACACGAGCGCAGTCTACGGAGCAGTGCCGGCGACAGGTGCCGTCCTTGCCGGCAGCGTCTCGCGCATCGTCAGCGCGACGAGCCCCCCGGCCGCGAGGAGCATGGCACTGGCGCCGAAACCCCAGCTGTACCCGAACTGGCCCGCGAGCCAACCGGACACGAGCGGCCCCGCGACACTGCCGAGATCCCCAGCCGTGTTCAGCACCCCCACGCCGACGCCGGTCCGCTCGTGCGGCACGACATCGGCGACGATCGCCGGCGGCGTCACCGACGTCATTCCCGTCCCGACGCCGTACAGCGCCATCACCACCAGGAACGAGGGCACCGACGTGGCGAACGTGAGCATCATCGCGATCGCGCCGAACACGACGTATGCGGGCGCTCCCAGCGCCTTGCGGCCGACGGTGTCCGCGATGCGTCCGGTCGGCCACAGAACCAGCAGATGCGTGACGGCAGCCAGCGTCAACGCACTGCCGACGAGCAGTTCGGACGCACCGACGACCTCGGCGCCGAAGACCGGGATGAGGCTGAATCGCACACCCGTCGCCGCCCAGCGCGACGCGCCCATCATCACCAGGGCGGCGACGAACGCCCGGTCACGACAGAACTCGCGTGTCAGCCTGAGGGTGGCCGCCAGTCCCTGCGGCTTGCCGGCTGTCGGCCCACCCTCGGTTGCCGCATCGCTCTCCAGGCGCAGGTCCGCGTCGACCTCGGCGCCCACGCCGCCGCCGAGGAACCGCAGCGCGACGATCCCCGCCGCACCACAGAAGATGGCGTAGATCGCGAACGGCCACCGCAGTCCGAGCGGTTCGGCCAGCAGCCCTCCGACGCTGGGCCCGAAGGCGATGCCGAACAGGAACGCGCCCTGCAGCGCCCCGACCGCTCTGCCCCGCTGATCCGCCGGCACGATCCGCACCACCTGGGTGAGCAGCGCGTTGAAGAACAGCGCGCTGCCGAACCCGCCGATCCCGCGTACCACCAGCACCGTCCAGTAATTGGGCGCCAGCGCCACACCAAGACTGGACACCGCGACAATGATCGCTCCCCATCCGACCGCCCGGCGGCTACCGATGCGGTCCGCGAGGGCGCCGGTGTAGATGCTGGACAACAGGCGGACACCGGCGAACGCCGCGACGACACCGGTGACCGCGAACAGGCCGACGTCAAAGGCCCGCACGAACAGCGGGAGCACCGGCACGACCAGACCGAACCCCAGCGCGACGACCACGGCGATGACGAGCGTGACGACGAATGTCGGGTCTCGAAGCAGGTCCGGGCGGCGGGCCATGAACTACTTCAGGAACTTGCTGGTCGTGTTGTCTGCGAGCACCTTGCCGCCGGTCTGGCAGGTGGCGCAGTAGTTGACGGTGTAGTCGCGATAGGCGATCTCGCGAATCGCGTCACCGCACACGCGGCACGGCTCGCCGGTGCGGCCGTGCACGGCGCCGGGCCGGTCCGCCGAGGCCGTCATCTCGTCGTGCTCCCGCTCCACTGACAAGCCTTCGTCGACCGTGTCACGTATGGCGGCGACGACAGCCGCGGCCTCGACGTCATCCAGCTTCTTGGTCGCGGCGAATGGTGACAACTTCGCGCGGTGGCACACCTCGTTGGCCAGGCGGCGGCCGATCCCGGCCAGGATGCGCTGGTCCCGGAGGAACGTGTGCAGCCGCATGGAATGCGCGGCGAGCAACTCTGCCATCCGGCAGTCGTCGATCGCGTCGGCCTCAGGGCCCAGGTGGTCCAGCGGTGGCTGCACGAGCGGGTCGCCGGCCACCACCCACACGCCGGCGCGGTGCTCGGTCCCCGCTTCTGTGAGCAACAGCGCGGCGCCGGAGTCGAACCGCCACCTCGCCAACCCGTTCTTCGGTTTGCGCGATTTGGACGTATCCGGCCGCAGGCGCCCGCCCTGCATCAGGTGGACGACGAAGGTCAGAGGCGGCTCACCCGGGAACTCGAGCAGCAGGTGCTTGCCTCTGCGCCAGACCCGTTCCATCCGGCGTCCCACAGCAGCGTCAGGTGCCGGTGTGTAGGTCTTCAACGCGGTGAAGCTCAGCGGCTCGAAAGCGTCAAGCGCGGCGCCGGCGAGCGCCGTCGTGAGGCGCTCTGCGTGCGCGTGGACCTCGGGCAATTCCGGCACTGCACCGTCTCCTTGCCTACACTGCGCGGCTATCCACGGACGATCGACCGCAGGGTGACCACGTGAGTGAAACCGTCTGGCTGTCCCAGTCTGCCTACGACCGGCTCAGCGCGGAACTCGAAGAACTGAAGACCGACGGCCGCACCCGCGCCTCGAAGGCTATCGAGCTCGCTCGTGCGCACGGCGACCTGAAGGAAAACGCCGAGTACGACTCCGCCAAGGAAGAGCAGGGCAAGATGGAGGCTCGGATCCGCCAGCTGACGGAGATGCTCCGCAACGCCAGGGTCGGGGAGACGCCGACTGGCGACACCGTCGCGGCCGGCATGGTCGTGACTACGGTCGACGAGGACGGCGACGAGGAGACGTTCCTGCTCGGCAGTCGCGAGGACCGCCACGCCGGGCTGCCCGTCGTGAGCGCCAACTCGCCGCTGGGCCAGGCGCTGCTGGGCGCGAAGGTGGGAGAAACCCGCTCCTACGCCGCGCCCGCCGGCGAGTTCGCGGTCACCGTCACGGCGATCCGTCCGCACGAGTAGTGTCGTCCGGGGGCGAGCCCGCCGGACGGTACTCGGGGTCAAGCGGCACGCGCAGCCACGACACCACCTGACGCAACGTCTCGTACGCGCGCAACCTGGCGGCGTCCGAACCGTCGGTTTCGGCGTCGACGATCACCCTCCACAGCCGGTCGACCAGGCGCGGCCCCAGCGCGAGCAGCGCTTCGGATCCTTCTGCTGCCCACCGCACCAGCACGTAACGGACTAAAGCCCCGACCGGTATCCCCGTGTTCGCGCTGAGGCGTTCGAAGGTCGGTAGCGGATCGCTGCGTGTGTATTCGGCGACCTCGGCCTTGAGGTTCGCGTCCGGGTCGTCTTCGTCCCACGTCCCGGTGTAGCGCTGGAGTCTCACGCCTCGACGGGGTCGCGAACGACCGGACACGACATGCAGCGGGGCCCGCCGCGGCCGCGCGGCAACTCGTAGGACGAGATGCGCAACACCTCCACCCCCGCCTCCTCCAGTCGGCGGTTGGTGTCGGCGTTGCGTTCGTAGGCGACGACCACACCGGGCCGCAGCGCAAGGGTGTTGTTGCCGTCGTCCCACTGCTCGCGGTCCGCGAGCACCTCGTCCTCGCCGGTCGTGACGATGCGGAGCGCTTCCGTCCCGAGCCCCGCTGCGAGCGCCCGCCCGAGATCCGGCTCGGGAGTGACCTTCATGCGCCCACCGCGGCTGTCGGAGCCGGGTT
>WHTG01000061.1 GCA_009377835.1 Nitriliruptorales bacterium | reverse complement strand
CGTCCACCGCTTCGTCGGCCCGTGGCTCACCGCCGAGCAACTCGATGAACGCCGCACGCAACGGCGGCCCGATATACGGATACAGCTCGCGGGCGGGACGCGGCGCGAAACCCAGGCTCACCAGCGCGTGGTTCATCGCCGCCGTGATCGCGGCACGCGAGTCGACGAGGCAGCCGTCGAGATCGAAGAACGCCGTCACGACTGCGCTACCCGCCCGTCAGTCGGTCGGCGCGCGATGGAAGACGTTCTCCGCGGCAATCCGGATGATCACACGTTCCATGCCCGCGAACCGGAAGGGGTACACGGCCTTCCCGAGGTACTTCCGCGCGAGCGCGTCGATGTGCACGTCGGCTCCTTCGTCGCTCAGCGATGCCAAACCCCGGACCTCGACGTATTCCGTCGGGCGGTTGCGGTTGTGGATCGACAGCGATACCCGTTGGTCGCGGATGATGTTGCGATGTTTCACGCGTCCTGCCGCCGTGTTCAGTACGACGGTGTCCGAATCGCGGTCGACCCACACCACGGACGACTGCGGCGATCCGTCAGGCATGATCGTGGCGAGGTGACCGAAGTTCGGTTCGTCGAACAGGTGCAGCGTCTCGGGGGGGAGCGGCCGCGCCACGGTCAGACGGTCCGGTACTCGTCGGTGACCTCGCCGACGAAGTGGTATCCCGCCTCCTCCAGCGTCCCGCCGGGCGCGTAGCAGCCCACGATCTCCACGGTCTCGTCGCTGTGGTTGCGGAACCAGTGCACGACCCCAGGAGGAACGAACAGGGCTTGGCCGGCGGCGACCTCGTACTCCCGGTCATCGGTGCCGGCGGCTCCGCGGCCCGTCATCACGAAGAACGCCTCAGCCGCGTCGTGTGTGTGGCGCGCATGCGTCGCGCCGGGTGCGAACGTGGCGCGCCACAGCGTCACCTGGCTGGAGCCGGTGATCTTGCTGTTGATGAGGAACCGGATGTCAATGGCGTGCCAGCCGTCGGCATCGGCAACACCTTCCGACGGCGTCTCGTCGTACCCGACCTGGATGTGGTTGCCCTCGATGATCATTTCAGCGCCAGTGCGTTGAGCGGCGAACCCGCCGCGCCGGTGATCGGCAGGGGTGCGGCGGACAGCAGGAACTCATACACGCCGTCGTCTGCGCAGTCCCGTCCGATGGCCTCGAGGTCCCAGATCTCTCCGAAGGGGATGCCCATGTGGACCAGGGCCACGATGTGCAGCGGCTGGAAGAGAGCGATCTCATTGGGCCGGACCTCGCAGCCCCATGTGTCCGTCGCCAGGGCGGCCACCTCGTGCTCGTACAGCCACGGTGCCGTGTGCAGCGACAGGCCCGGTGCGGCGCCGCCGTTGTAGTCGCCCCAGTTGCCGTCCTTGCGATCTTCGATCTGCCCCGTCCGGATCACGATGCAGTCGCCGGTGCGGACAGCGACGCCCTGCCGCTCACACGTCTCGTCGAGATCATCCGTGGTGATCGCGTAGCCGGGCTGCAGGAACTCGACTCCTTTGGTCCGCGCGACGTCGAGTAGAACCCCGCGCATCACGAATTGCGCGTTGAACTTCTCGATGCCGTTACGCGCGGCACCCTTCGCGGTGACGAGCGCCGCGTCGTAGCCGTTGTACATCTGCCCCTTCCAGAAGATGTGTGCGAGGCCGTCCCATTGCGTGCCAGCCTGGTTGGGCATCACGAGGACGTCGTCGGAATAGCCGAAGCCATACGCAGGTCCCCATGCTCCCGGGAGCGGGTCCTGTGCACCGGCCAGATGGTCGGTCCCGGTCGCAGTCATGAGGTTGAGCGGGTTGGACCGGAAGGCACCCGTCTGGGGGCCGTTGAGGTCGTAGGGCAGGGACATCGAGATGACCTTGCCCTGCCGAACGAGTTGTGCGGCCGCAGCGATCTGTTCCGGGCCGACGAAGTTCAGCGTCCCGATCTCGTCCTCGTCACCCCACCGGCCCCAGTTGGAGAATTGCTCGATATACGCGCGGATGATCTCGTCGCCCTCAAAGGGTGCATCGGCTTTCGGGTCCTGTCCCATGCTCGCGTCCTTTGTCAGTCGCTAGTCGTCGATGTGGAGCCAGCGGTATGCGCCGGCGTGGAAGACCAGAGGCTCGACGTCGTCCTCGGCCGCGATGCTCTCGACGCGCCCGACGACAATGACGTGGTCGCCGGCCTCGTGCAGCGCTTCGATGCGGCAGTCCAGATGGGCCGCGACGCCGTCGAGCACCGGCGCGCCCGTCGCACCGTGGCGGTGCGCCACGTCGGCGAAACGGTCGACGTCCTTGCCGGCGAACCGGCGACACAACGCTTCGTCGCCTCTGCCCAGGATGTTGACGCTGAACGCTCCGGCGTCCCGGATGCCGGGCCATGTGGTCGAGGAATGTGCGGCACAGAACAGGATCAGCGGCGGCTCCAGCGACACCGACGCGAAGGAGTTGACGGCCATGCCGACCGGGCCTTCGCTGGTGCCTGCCGTGATGATCGTCACCCCGGTGGGGAAGCGCCCCAGCACCTTCCGGAACGCCGCCGTATCGAAGGTGGCTTCCGCCGGGGTCATCCCGCGACCGTCTCCACCAGGCCCGGAAATTCGTGATGAAGCTTGTCGCGCTTGGTCTGCAGGTATCGCAGGTTCTGCTCCGTCGGGTGCGACGCCAGCCCGACTCGTTCGGTGATCCGCAGTCCGTAGCCCTCGAGACCGGCGCGCTTGGCCGGGTTGTTCGACAACAACCGGATGGTCGACAGCCCGAGGTCGGCCAGGATCTGCGCGCCGGTGCCGTAATCGCGCGCGTCCGCTGGGAAGCCGAGGTCGAGATTCGCCTCGACGGTGTCTCGGCCGAAGTCCTGCAGCGCGTACGCACGCAGCTTCTGTCCGATGCCGATGCCCCGGCCTTCGTGTCCGCGGATGTAGACGATGACGCCCTCGCCGTGGTCCGCGATCCGGCGCATCGACTCCTGCAGCTGCCACCCGCAGTCACACCTGCCTGACGCAAAGACGTCGCCGGTGAGGCACTCCGAGTGGACGCGCACGAGGACGTCGGCCCGGCCTTGCGGTTGTCCGCGAACGAAGGCGACGTGCTCGTGGCCGTCCAGATCCGAATGGTACGCAATCGCGCGGAAGGTGCCGTGCGCCGTGGGTACGTCAACCTCGGCGACGCGGTGCACGTGCTGTTCGCGCCCCCTGCGGTACGCGATGAGGTCTGCGATCGACACGACGAGCAGTCCGTACTGTCTGGCGACGGCTTCCAGTTCGGGGACGCGCGCCATCGTCCCGTCGTCGCTCATGATCTCGCAGATGACTCCGGCCGGTGTGCGGCCGGCGAGACGGGCTAGGTCCACCGCTGCTTCTGTGTGCCCCGCGCGCCGCAGCACGCCGTGATCACGTGCCTGGAGCGGGAACACGTGGCCGGGTCGCCGGAAGTCCCGCGGCTGCGCGCCCGGCTCGACGGCGCGGCGGATACAGGCCGCGCGTTCGTGCGCGGAGATACCGGTGGTGCCGGGCAGATCCAGGTCGATCGAGACGGTGAAGGCCGTCTCCTGCGTCTCGATGCGGCCGGGCACCATCGCGGTCAGCTGCAGTTGTGCCAGCCGTTCGGCGGTCATCGGCAGACACACCAGGCCACGTCCGTGCGTGACCATGAAGTTGACCGCTGCAGGCGTAACCGCGTCGGCCGCCATGACGAAGTCGCCCTCGTTCTCGCGGTCGGCGTCGTCGACGACGATCACGATCTCGCCCCGCGCGATCGCCGCGACGGCATCCGCGACCGGCGCGAACGAGGTCATGGGCGGCCTGCCGTCCTTCGCGCGGGGCACGTCGAGCGGGGCACGGTCACGACTTGTAGTCGGTGAGTTCGTCCAGGGCCGGCTTCACGTGCTCCATGAAGAGTTCCATGTTGCTGATGACGCTGTCCCTGGGCTGCTGGGCGAAGTGGAAGATCAGCACGACGTACTCGGCCGGCAGCTGCTGCCACAGCTTCACGTAGTCGTCGCGGACCTGCTCCGGCGTCCCGGTTACCCAGAGTCCCGAGTTGAGCACCGAGTCGACGGGGTTCGCGGCGTCGAACTGCATCGGCGTCGTGCCGGCGTACAGGTCGCGGAAGATGTCGACGTCGAAATCGGCGACCGCCTGGCGTGCCTCCTGTTCCGAATCCGCCATCTGACCCCACCGCACCATCGCCTGGTTCTGCCCGAGCGCGTAATGCTTGCCGCCCGCCTCCGCGGCCGTGACGTAGTGGCGGCCGAACTCCGAGGCGCGGTCGATCTTGGAGAAGTACGTGGGGATGAAGCCGCGGGGCCCGCAGTACTCGACCGTCTCCATGCTGGCGTTGCTCGAGACGAAGATCGGCGGGTGCGGGTCCTGCAGCGGTGCAGGTACGACGCTGACACGGCGGATCTTGTTGTCGTCGTCCATCTCGCCGGGTGCGCCCAGATCCCTCGTGGCCGTCATCGTCCAGTCGACCCCCTGGTCGTGCGGGTAGGGCACCTGCCAGTGGGGGGTGTTGAAGGCCACGCTCTCCTGCGTCCACGACTGCAGGACCATGTCGACCTGCTCTTCGAAGATCTCGCGGTTGCGCTTGTCGTCGGCGAACCGCTGCGCTTTCACCTGCTCCGAGAGGTCGGCGATCTTGGCGTCGCCCGACGGCGACAGCGTCGCGCGGGCCCCGAGGTGCTGGCCGAGGATGTTCGTCCAGCGCGCCTGGTAGCCGCGCGCGAACCCGACGAAGGAGCGGCCGCCTGCAAGGTGGTCCAGCACCGCCGCATCCTCGGCGACGCGGAACGGATTCTGCGCGCTCATCACGAACCCGAGTTCGCCGACGCGGACGTTGGAGGTGATGGACGCCCAGTAGGCTGCCAGCAAGGCGGGATTCGGGCCGACCTCGTACCCCTCGGAGTGGAAGTGGTGCTCGATGGTCGATACACCCCAGAACCCGAGCTCGTCGGCGGCCTTGACGATCTCGTGCCACTCCTGCAGCAGGGTCTGGTACCGCTCCACGTTGCGACCCATCGGCCGCTGCTCCCGACGCTCCTCGATGGTCGCGGGGATGACAGGATAGAGCTGGAGGATCGGCTTGACCATGGCTGCGCCTTCCGGTCGAAGTGGGTCCGGCGACCGTACGGCGCCGCCAAACGAGCCAACCATGTGGCTGGCCGTAGCAAACACGGACGAACTTTGTCGGCGGCCACAAACTGCCTTCCCGTCCATCTGCGAGCGTTGCGGACGCAGGAATCCGCCGGATAGGAGCACACGATGAGCTTCACTGTGGCCAAGTTCAGAGACGTCGCGGATGGCCTCCAGCCGGGACAGTTTCAGGTCGGTGATCACGACGAGGTCAGCACCCTGACCGACCTCGACACCACCTACAAGCAGCTGATGGACACCCCCGTCACGGCCGTCATCGCAGTCATCGGCGGCGACGGACGGCCCGCGCTCACGCCGATCTGGTTCGACTACGACGGCGACACGATCCTCCTCAACTTCGCCGAGCACCGGAAGAAGACCGAGTGGCTCCGCGCCAACCCGCAGTTCACGCTCATCCTGGTCAACCCCGACAACGCCTATCACTGGATGAGCATCAAGGGGACCGTGACGAACGAGATCCACGAAGACGACCCGGACAAGGGCCACCGTGCCGCGGAACAGGTCGACAAGATCTGGACCAAGTACACCGGCAACGCGCCTCCCTACGGGCTGCGTGATCCCTCGATCAACGAACGCCGTGTCCTGTTCGAAGCGCGGGTCGACAAGGTCGCGACCTTCGGAAGGCCGTAGGAGCCCGTCGCATGCTGCTGGAGGATCACGTCGCGGTCGTCACTGGTGGAGCGCGCGGTATCGGCCGGGAGATCGCACTGCGGCTCGGCCGCGAGGGTGCCGACGTGGCGCTGCTCGCCCGCTCGGTCGACGCGATGGAGGACGTCGCCGCACAACTGCGTGACGTGGGGCGCCGTGCGCTCGTCGTTCCCACCGACCTGCGCGACCCCGAGGCCATCACCGCCGCGGCCGAACGGACCATCACCGAGTTCGGACACGTCGACACGGTGGTCAACAACAGTGGCGTGGGCGGGCCGAGCGCACCCTTGTGGGAGATGGCGCTGGATGACTGGGAGGAGACGTTCCGAGTCAACGTCACCGGCGTCTATCTGGTCTGCAAGGCGTTCATTCCGGCGATGATCGAACAACGCAGCGGCTCGATCGTCATCATCGGATCGGTGACCGGCAAGCGTCCGCTGCTCAACCGCACGCCGTACGCGGCCTCGAAGCTCGCGCTGGTAGGGCTGGTTCGCACGCTCGCGCACGAGGTCGGCCCCCACGGTATCCGTGCGAACGTCATATCACCGGGCGGCGTCGAGGGTGAGCGGATCAACTGGGTGATCAAGCAGCAGGCCGAAGGCCAGGGCATCACCCAGGACGAGGCGCGCGCGCAGTTCGCGGACGCATCACCTCTGAAGCGGCTGGTCGCGCCGCAGGACGTCGCGAACGCCGTCGTGTTCCTCGCCTCCGAGCAGTCCGCGGGGATCACCGGCGAGGACATGAACGTCAGCGCCGGCCTGGCGATGTACTAGGCGTGCCCGTGGAACCGACCAGAGTGACGATCGCGGAACTGGCAGCCTCCACGGGCAGGGTTCTCGGCCCCGGCCCGTGGCGCGCCGTCGACCAGGAACGCATCAACCTGTTCGCCGACGCGACGGAGGACCACCAGTGGATCCACGTCGATCCCGAGCGCGCGGCGGAGGGTCCTTTCGGCCGGACGATCGCCCACGGCTATCTGTCGTTGTCGATGATCCCGACATTGTTCGAGGAGATGCTGGACATCACAGACCGGCGAATGGGCGTGAACTACGGCATCGACAAGTTGCGCTTCACGGCGCCCGTCCCGTCCGGCTCGCGTGTTCGGCTCAAGGCCACCGTCGGGCGGACCCGCCCGAAGGGCACCGGCGTGCAGTTCAACGTCAACGTCGAGATGCAGATCGAAGGACAGGATCGCCCCGCGTTCGTCGGTGACATCGTCCTGCTCGCGTACCCGTGAGCACCTACGACGACCGGCCCTGGCTGGCACTGTACCCCCCGGACGTCGAGGGGGAGTTGCGGCAACGGCACGAGACGATGCTGGCGGTGTGGCGGGCGGCGGTCGTGGCGCGCGGCGAGGCCCCGTGTCTGCACGCGTTCGACACGACACTGACGTACGCGGAGGTCGACACGCTCACCGACGCGTTCGCCGTCGCTTTGCAGGTCGGGGGGCTGCAGTCCGGTGACCGCGTGGGCGTCTATCTGCAGAACGATCCGCAGTGGCCAGTCGCTTTGATCGGCACGTGGAAGGCCGGCGGCATCGCGGTGGCCCTGAACCCGATGCTCAAGACGCGCGAACTCACCGATCACCTGAATGACTCCGGCGTCACCGTCCTGGTGTGCCTCGAGTCCCTGTACGCCGACGTCGTGCAGCACGTCCTCCCCGATGTTCCGGTGCGGCGGGTGATCACGACGCACCCGGCCGACTGGCTCGATCAGGACACGCCGCAGCACGTCCGGCACAGCGTGGGGGAGAAAGCACAGGTCGCGGGCGCCGAGGATCTGCGGGACGTCGTGGGGCGGTTCACCGGGCGGAAACCGGAGGCTGTCGACTGCGGCCGCGACACCGTCGCGATCCTGACCTACACGTCAGGCACGACGGGGCCGCCGAAGGGTGCGATGAACACCCACGGGAACATGAGCTACAACGCTCAGGTCTTCGCCGAGTGGTTCGACCTCGGAACCGACGAGGTCGTGCTCGGCGTCGCGCCCTTGTTCCACATCACGGGCATCGTGGCCCACATGGCGACGGCCTGGTATGCGGCCTGTCCGCTGGTGTTGTTCCACCGCTTCGACGCCGGTGAGGCGCTGCGGATGATCGAGCGCTGGCGCGCGACGTTCGTTCTGGGTGCGATCACGATGTACATCGCGATGATGGAACATCCGGACGCCGCCGGACATGACCTTTCCAGCGTGTCGAAGTGCGGGTCCGGCGGCGCACCCGTCAGCCCCGCGACCGTCGAGCGGTTCGAGCAGATCACGGGGATCTACATCCACAACGTCTACGGGCTCACCGAGACGACCTCGCCGAGCCACCTCACGCCGCTGGGCACGCACCCTCCGGTCGACCCGCGCAGCGGCGCCCTGAGTGTGGGACTGCCGGTGCCTGGTTGCGTGTCGCGCATCACGGACGTGGAGACGGGCGAGGAGCTGCCGGTCGGCGAGATCGGCGAGATCGTCATCGCCGGGCCGATGGTCGTCCCGGGGTACTGGGGGAAGCCCGAGGAGAGTCGTCGCGCCATCCGCGACGACGGGCTGCACACCGGCGACGTCGGATTCATGGACGAGCAGGGCTGGTTCTACATCGTCGACCGCGCGAAGGATCAGATCAACGCCTCGGGCTACAAGGTCTGGCCGCGCGACGTGGAAGACGTCCTGTACCGCCACCCCGCGGTGCGTGAGGCCGCCGTGGTAGGCAAGCCCGATCCGTACCGCGGCGAGACGGTCAAGGCGTACGTGTCGCTCGTCGCCGGCTCAGCGGTCCAACCCGACGAACTCATCGAGTTCTGCAGGCAGGACATGGCCGCCTACAAGTACCCACGCGAGATCGAGATCCTGTCCGAGTTGCCCAAGACCCAGACCGGCAAACTTCTGCGACGCGAACTTCGCGCGCGCGAGGTGCAGCGGGCAAGCGAGCCAAGGCCCGCCGGGTAACCCGACCGAACTACCACCCGAGAGGAACCTGCGTGCCGATCATCGACGTACATGCCCATGTGACGCCTGAGCGCTTCAAGGAAGCCATCCGCAAGGAGGGCAGCTGGTACGGGCTGGGCCCTGCCGTCGGCGAAATCCAACACGGCGGATTCGCAAAGGGACTGGAGGAGCGGTTCGCCGAGATGGACCGTGACGGGATCCAGATGCAGCTGTTGAGCCCCACGATCGGCTTCTACCAGTACGGCAACGAACTCGACGTCACCAAGACCGTCGCACGCGAGTGCAACGACGAGGTCGCGGAGATGGTGGCCGCTCACCCCGACCGCTTCGCAGGCGTCGGCACGCTGCCGATGCAGGACGTCGATGCGGCGGTCATCGAATTGCAGCGCGTCATGGGCGACAAGGGTCTGAAGGGGGCGATCCTCGACGACCACGTACTGGGCAGGACGTACGACGAGCCCGAGTTCCGACCCTTCTTCGCCGCCGCCGACGAGCTTTCAGCGGTGCTGTTCTTCCACCAGGGCGGCGACACCTGTGTCGTGCACCGGATCAGCCGCTACAAGCTCGGCAACGCGATCGGCAACCTGGCGGACCGCACGATCACCTTCGCGTCCCTGGTGATGGGCGGCGTCATGGACCAGTACACCAACTTCAAACCGCTGCTCGCGCACGCCGGCGGCTACACCGCGTTCGGCGTCGCGCGCATGGACAAGACCGCCGGCGCTCTGAAGCCCGACCGCGCGGAAAACGGCGAGATGCGACCCCCGTTCGGGCGTGCTGAGGGGGAGTACGACCTGCCGCGGCCGCCGAGCGAGTACCTCGACCGGTTCTATTACGACTGCTGCACGTACGACGAGGAGGCGCTGAGGTTCCTCATCGACAAGGTCGGCATCGAGCGGGTCATGCTGGGCACCGACTACCCGGCGCCGATGTTCCTGGAGGATCCCGTCAACTGGATCAACGGCCTGGACAGCCTGACCGGTGCCGAGAAGCAGCAGATTTTGTCCGGCAACGCGTCGGCGCTGCTCGGTCTGTCCTGAAACAGCGCGCCGGCAGGACTCAGGGGTAGCGCAGCCCACGCGGCAGCAGCGCACCGACACTCGGCGACATCGGCGGGTGGATGGTGCGCGCCGCAGCCGTGGGGCGGTCCCTGTCGTGGTCGACCGTCTCGAGTGGTTCGAAGTGCTCCCGGCGGTCCTCCAGTGACCGGAACTCGTAGAACACACCGAGCTTGGCGGGACCGCCGCACACGGACACCAGGCGGCGCGCCCGGTGCCCCCCCTTGATGCGACTGAACGACGGTAGCCGGCGGTCCTCGTACCACTGGCTGACCGCCCACTCGTCGTCGGCGGAGCGCATGTTGAACGTGCCGAACTGGATTGCCGGGGCGGGTCCGTCAAGCGGCGGTCCGAGGGTCCCCTCGACCGCGTCGACCTCGCGGTACAGACCGTGGACCACCACTGTGAGGGCGGGAGTGCCGCTCGGCGCCAGCTGCTGTTCGACGGCGAGTCCGGCGGCGAGCGTTTCGATCTCCGTGATCAGCAGATGCGTCGGCAGGACGTCGTAGCGGTGGACGTCCATGTGTTCGAGCCGGCCGGTGATGTCGCGCATGACGGGCGTCCTGGGGACCAGTACGTAGGGGGCTGTCACGCCTGCCTGCGGACTGTCGGCGACGTCTGCCGCGTATGCCAGCACGGCTGCGTCGGCATCGGCCGCGTCCGGGACCGCAAGCCAGGCCGCGCGGAGGAAGGGCGTCGTCATGGGGTCACCGGACCAACTGCCAGACCGCCGCGGCGACGGCGATGACCACGACGAGCGCGCGGAGCGCCTTCGAGGGAAGCCTGCGCCCGTAGCGGGCACCGAGCCCGCCCCCGACCGTCGCACCCACGGCGATCAGCGCCACGATGCCCCAGTCGATGTGCGTGACGCTGATGAACACCACGGCGGAGACGCCGTTCGCAACGGCCGCCAGAATGTTCTTGATCCCGTTCACCTCGTTCATGTTCCCGGCGACGAAGATGCCCAGCAGCGCGAGCAGGATGACCCCCTGCGCGGCGCCGAAGTAGCCGCCGTACACACCGGCCGCCGCGACGCCCGCCAGCAGCAGCGGGCCGCCATGGACCGGCCCCAACTCCACGTCGCGATACTCAGCCTTCGCCGTGCGTCGCCGGATCACCGCCCGAGCCACCCTGGGCTGCACCGCGGCCAGCACCGCCGACAGGATGAGCAGCACGGGGACGATGAACTCGAACGTGCGCGACGGCAAGGCCAGCAGCAGTGTCGCCCCGATGATCCCGCCGGTGGTCGAGGCGGCCATGAGACGCACGACGAGCCGCCGGTGCCCGGTGAGCGTGGAGCGGTAGCCGTACGCACCCGCGACGGAGCCGCTGACCAGGCCCACGGTGTTCGAGACGTTCGCCAGGATCGGCGGGACGCCGAGCGCGAGCAGTGTCGGGAAGGTGATCAGGGTGCCGGCGCCGACCACTGCGTTCAGCGCGCCGGCCCCGACGCCCGCGAGCAGGACGATGCCCGCTTCGAGCGGGGTCACGATGTCGGGTCCTCTGGGTTATGTCCGGACCCATAGTCTTGCCGACCACGGCGCACAGAGCCGACAAGCTCGGCGAACGCCACACTGGAGGCGTGAGCGACTGGGAGGGCGGTGGCGGCCAGGGCGTCCGGTGGGGGCGCTTCGTGACGGGGCTGGTCGCGATCGTGCTGGTGGCGGCCGGGCTGTACGCCACCCGACAACAAGGTCGGCTGCCGATCGACACAGACGACGAGCCGGTCGTCGAGGCCAGCGAACAGGCGCACGTCCTTGTCACGGGACCGCTGCCAGAGGTTGACGGTTGGTCCTGCCCGGAGACCCATCCCATCCGGGCCTACGCCGAAGGTGCGTACTACCCTGCGGCCTATCCGCGGGGCACGGGTGGGGTCCCCCGGCCGGATGAGTGCTACGACACTGCAGAACGGGCGGAAGAGGCCGGCTATCGGCTGGCCGCGCCGCCCGCCGGTGCGGTGTTGGTCGACGGCCTCTATCTGGAGCCCACACGGTCGCCGTCGAAGGGCCACTGCCAGGAACTCGCCAACGCGGTTGGGTACACCGTCGCGTGTCCGGGGCTCCTGCCCGCGCCCTCCGACGGGCCGCGATGTGGCCGTCTGCTGTGCATCTTCCCGGGCCCGGACCGTCTGGAGGCACCCAGGCCTCCCCGTAACGCCGGTATCGTGATTCAGCATCGCAGCTTCACCGTCCCCCCGGAATCGCCGTGGCTGGGGGTTCCGCGCGACGTGGTGGTGACGGCTGTCCGGCTCGCCACGGAGGGCACCGACGACACGGTCCGGGTCGCCGGCCCATCGGAGTTCGTCAGCTGCTTTCCCGAGGGGGAGATCGTGGCGCAGGGGCCACGGGTCTTTCGCACCTGCGTCGACGCGCGGCCGTGGGCGCCGGGCGTCGGCGGGTACCCACTGGAACGCCACACGGCAGCCGTGTGGCGGCGTGGGCGTGTCGTGTACGCGGCCGGGGTCGAGGGCGCCGGCAGGCACGTCGACGCACTGCTCACGGCACTCATCGACGGCATCGAGTACGTCGATCCGTCCTAGAGCGCCGGGGCCGGAGAGCGATGTGAGCCTCAGCGACCTGGCACGCCGGCGGGCGTCCGCCGTGATCACCGTCTCTGACACCGCTACAACCCGAGCGATTTGGCGATGATGTTGCGCTGGATCTCCGACGTGCCCGCCCCGATCACTCCGAGCCGTGACTCGCGGAAGTGACGCTGCAGGTCGTATTCCATCGTGTAGCCGTAGCCGCCGAGCACCTGCAGGCCCATGTCGGACACGCTCTTGTAGGCCTCACACGTGTACAGCTTGAGGATGGCTGCGTCGCGGACGGTGTTGCGGCCGTTCTCGAACTTCCACGTGTACTGGCGGACCAGCAACTCGGACAATTCGACCATGACCTGCATCTCTGCCAGTTGATGGCTGACCGCCTGGAACTTGCCGATGGGACGGCCGAACTGCTGGCGCGTCTTCGCGTACTCCAGGGCATCGGCGAGTGCGGCCTGGGCAGCGCCCGTGCGAGCCGCGGACAGTGACAGCCGTTCGTAGGTCAGCCCCGCACCGAGCAGTGGCCAGCCCTCGTCGAGCGGACCCAGCAGGTTCTCTCGCGGCACGCGCACGTTGTCGAGGTACAGCAGGGCCGTCCCCAGCGGCCAATGCCCGAGCGTCTCCAGGGGGGTGCCGGTCAGGCCCTCGCTCTTCGTGTCGACCAGGAACAGCGAGAAGCCGGCGTGGCGGTTCTCGGACTGCGACGTCTTCGTCGCGACCAGGACGTAGTCGCTGATCTTGAACCCGGACGTGAACACCTTCTGGCCGTTGATGACGTAGTCGTCCCCGTCCGCCTTCGCGGTGGTCTTGATCGACGCAGCGTCCGAACCCGACGCTGGTTCGGTCAGCGCGAAGCAGACGGACCAGTCGCCGGAAGCGACGCGGGGAAGAAAGCGCTGCTTCTGCTCTTCGGTCCCGTAGGCGCCGATCGAGAAGCCGCCCCAGCACAGTTCGCGGAACACCCAGAACGACAGGTCGAGGAAGACGCGGCCGAGCTCCTGCAACAGCAGCGCGGCCTCCGTGGCCCCGGCGCCCAACCCGCCGTACGCGGCCGGGATGTTGATGCCGAGCCATCCCTGCTCGGCGATGGCCTTGAACAACTCCGTAGGTGGACGGTGTTCGCGGTCGCACTCCCGGACGTACTCGCGGTTCACCTCTCGCTGGCACCACTGGCGCACGGTGTCACGGAACGCTTGCTGCTCATCGGTGAGATCGAAATCCACGGGTCCTCCGTCGCGGGATCGGCGCCGGGTCGGCGCGAGAATGCATCCTATAGAATCTGTACCTCTGGAGAGGAACTGCCAGACGCCGATTAGGAGCACGAGTGCCGGTCACCGATCTTCACGCCCACATCATCGTTGCGGACAGCCTTCGGGCGATGCACGACGCCCACCCGGAGGTCGGCCCCGAGTTGCTGGAGGAGGAGGACGGGTACTACCTCCGTTATCCCGGCCGTGAGCGTCTCGGTCCCATGCCGCCGCAGATGTTCGACGTCGACGCGCGCATCTCCGAAATGGACCGGCAGCGCGTCGACGTGCAGATTCTGGCGGTGCCGCCCCCGCAGTTCCACTATCACGTGCCGACCGAGCCCGGAGTGGACTTCGCGCGGATGCAGAACGACGGGATGATCTCGACCGCCCAGAAGCATCCGGACCGGTTCCAGGTCTTCGCCACCCTGCCGTTGCAGGACATCGACGCATCGCTGGCCGAGATCGAGCGCGTGGCAGCGAACCCCGTCGTGCGAGGCGTGGAACTCGGCTCCAACGTGAACGGCGCGAATCTGGACCACGGCAGCCTCGAACCGCTCTGGACTGAGCTGGAAGACCGCGACCTGCCCGCATGGTTCCATCCGGACCAGCGATCGATCGCCGGCGCCGACCGCATCCGCAGCTACTACCTGCAGAACTTCATCGGCATCCCGCTCGAATCGACGATCGCGATCGCCTCGCTCATCTTCGGGGGCGTGCCGAAGCGTCACCCGGACCTGCGGTTCGGCTTCGTGCACGGTGGCGGGTTCGCGCCGTATCAGGTTGGGCGCTTCGACCATGGCTGGGGCTGTCGACCGGAGCCCAAGGCGAATATCGATGTGCCGCCCAGCGAGTACTTCCACGAGCTGTACTTCGACTCGCTGACGCATGATGCCCTCTCGTTGGAGATGCTCGGGCGGCGTGTCGGCTGGGACCACGTCGTCCTCGGCAGCGACTATCCGTTCGACATGGCCAACACGGATCCGGTGACAGCGGTCGAGGTGCTGGGGCTGCCCGAGGAGGACCTGCGGGCGGTCCTCGAGGACAACGCAGAGCGGTTCCTGCGTCCGGTGACCGGCGCTGCTTCGATGGCCGGCTGATGCGCACCGCGACGTGTACGGCCGGCGCCGGTCCGTATTACCCGCTGGCAAATGGCTTGCTCACCGGCAAAGGTCCGCCGGGGCCCGACGCCGGAGGGCCGTCTGGGATGGAGCGGTACCAGCACTACCTCTCGGACGAGAACTTCGACCTCGTCGAACGGCTGGAGGAGGTCGCCGGTCGGGGCTCAACCGGACGCTTTTTCGGAGCCAGTCCGGGCGCTGTGGGGAACGTCTGCGTTCACGCCGTGGATTGTCACAGGGTGGATGCATGATGCCGACATGTACCGAACCGTCGCCCGGCAACAGCGCTGCATCGCGCGCGAACGCGGCGGTTCGTACCAGGTGGGCCCACCCGTCGAGGCCGCGCTCGCCAAGGTCCGCCAGGGCCTGACCGAGCTCGCCGCCGCGGACCCCGCGCTGTGCACCGACGACGAATTGGCGGCGGCGGTTCTCGAGGCAGGTGCCGCGGCCTCTCAGCTGACAGCGCAGGAGTCACGGCTCACTGGTCACTTCGACCGACGCAGCGTGTATCGCGCCGATGCCTGCGTCGCCGCATCGGGTTGTTGCGGCTGAATACCACGCTCGGTCCTGGTGCGTCGAAGCGCCGGGTCAACCGGGCTGCGCTGCTGGCACGGATGCCGGTCCTTCGCGGCGCGTACGAGCGCGGCGAGGTGCGCACCGAGCATGTCGACGCGGTGCTGTACCGAGCCAGACCGTCACGCATCGACGCGATCGCCGAGCACGACGCCACCCTGAGCCAGCTCGCGGCGGCCGCTGAGCCGCGGCACCTGGCTGTCGCCGTCCAAGGGGTCGTTGATCACGTCGACCGCGACGGCGCCGACGACCCGCCGCCGTGTGTCAACGAGGATCTGCGCGGGTTGAGCCTGCGCGACGGCTTCGGCGGGATGGAAGAGCTGACCGGCACGACCACCGCCCTTGTGGGCGAGCTGCTGCGCCGCACCTGGCAGGTGTACGACACCCCGGATCCGGCGGACATACCCGAGGCACAGCGGCGCACGCCCGGTCAGCGCTTCCACGACGCGCTGCAGGCGGCCCTGACGGTGGCACTCGACGGGGCGCCCGCCACGGTCGGCGGCGTCAAGGTGCACGCCGGGGTGTTCGTCGACCTGTTCACCCTGCTGGGTGCAGACGACCTGGCGACCATCCGGCCCCGCTTCGCCTCCGGCAAAGGGATCACACCGGAGCTCGCGCGCCACCTGGTCGCAACGACAACTCCGACGATGCGTGCGATCGTCGGCCTCGGACCCTGGAACCCGGTGTCCGTCGGCCGCGTGCGGACGATGCCGGAGTGGCTGAAGTTCGCCTCGCACCTCGGCCATCCGCACTGTCGAGGACCTGGGTGCGAGTTGCCGGCGTGCCTGTGCGACGAAGACCACATCGATCCCTACTGCGATGGCGGTCTCACCGCGACGTCCAACGGCGCCCCCATGTGTCACACGCACAACGTGTTGAAACATGACGACAACTGGACGGTCACGTTCGACGTCGAAACCGGCGAGGTCACATGGACGTCCGCCGACGGTCGGCGCGTCATCACGCTGCCGCCACCGGACATCTGACGCCGGAAGGATCCGCGGACCTACACGTACCCTTCCGGGACGGGACCGAGAACCTCCATCCGATATCGCTCAGCGATGGCTCCTAGCCGCGCATCATCCAATTCGCCTGCATGGACAGCGGTGGCGACCTCGTCACCGTCCAACACGAAAAAGGCCTCGGCCGCGTCGTGATGGATGTGCATCGGAGGACCGAAGTTCGGCGGCTCCTCAGCCTCCAGCAGCGTGAACGCCCCGTTCGTGTCTTCGGTCGTGACCCTCACGGTCATCAAGAATCCGCCGAGGTCTATCGCGCGACCTTCTCCGGGTTGCAGCACGAACGGCTCGTCCGACACCGGGACTCCTTTGGTTCCACGCCATTGAGACGGCTGAATAATGCCCGCACCTCGCTCGACATCGGTATCCGGTGGAAAACGCACGGATCTTCTTCGTTCGGTCGACGGTCTGGCTGCGGTCGGTGAGCGCTGCGCAGGTGGCTGCGACCGGGCCGTCACCGGGACGGAAGATGTCGGCGCGATGATCGACATCGAGAAGGTATGGCCCAGACGGGATCCAGCTGAGCGCTATGGCTATTCCAGGAGCGCGGCCGCGAGTGCGGTGACCAGCCACTCCTGATATTGCTGGGGTGACCATGGATGCCCGGCTGGGTCGCTGCGTACAGCTCCTGCTGCCGGCGTGGATCGGGTTCGTCGATGACCGCTCGGATCGCTGGCCGCTCCTCCGCTGGGACCGCCGCTCGCTCCGCACCTCCCGCCACCGCTGCTTCGACAGCCGACTGCGACACCACTGCCTTGCTCGAAAACCCGCGGTAGACCGTCTCGACCGCGACGCCGGCGGCCTCGGCGATGTCGTTCATGGTCG
>WHTG01000243.1 GCA_009377835.1 Nitriliruptorales bacterium | reverse complement strand
GCGGCGAACACCTCGAGCGCTATGACCTCAGACGCTTCGCCGCCCTGTTCTTGGCCGGCGAGCGCCTCGACCCTCCGACCTACGAATGGGCACGTGACGTTCTCGGCGTGCCGGTCGTCGATCACTGGTGGCAGACCGAGACGGTATGGCCGATCGTCGCGAACTGCCTCGGCATCGAACCGCTGCCGCCCAAGCCGGGCTCGTCGACGAAGCCGGTGCCGGGCTGGCGCGTCGAGATCATGGACGACAAGGGGCAGCGGCCGCCAGTCGGTGGGGAAGGCGCCGTCGTCTTGCGCCTGCCCCTGCCGCCCGGCGCCCTCACGACACTGTGGGAGGACGACAGCCGCTTCGCCGAGTCCTACCTCAGCCGCTTCGAGGGCTGCTATCTCAGCGGCGACGGCGGCTACATCGACGGCGACGGCTACGTGTTCATCATGGGCCGCGTCGACGACGTGCTCAACGTTGCCGGCCACCGGCTGTCGACCGGAGCGATGGAGGAGGTCGTGGCCGGCCACGACCTCGTCGCCGAGTGCGCCGTCATCGGCGTGGAGGATGCGGTGAAGGGGCAGGTGCCCGTCGGCTTCGTCGTGCTCAAGGCCGGTGCCGAGGTGGACGCCGACCAGCTGCACCGCGAGCTGGTCCAGCGGGTCCGCGACGAGGTCGGGCCGGTTGCCTCCTTCAAGGACATCAAGATCGTCAAGCGTCTGCCGAAGACCCGCTCGGGCAAGATCCTGCGACGCACCATGCGTGACATCTCCGACGGCCGGGACTACACCGTGCCGTCCACCATCGACGACCCGTCGGTGCTGGAGGAACTCGCCGCGGCCGTCGAGGAGCTCCGCACGGCTCCCGGCGGTTCTTCGGCGTGATCAGCTTCCGGGGGGACGGAAGATCTCGCCACGTAACCCGCCGGCGGACGGACGGTCCATCGTGGTCCGGGCATCCTGCGCCGAGGTCGTCACGTCGAACTTCTGCTCCTCCTTCGGCAGCAGCTCCTCGGGCGGCTTCTCGTAGAAGAATTTCTCCCACTCGCCCATTTCTGGCCGGTTGATGACGAGGTCACCCTTTCCGTTGCTCTCAGCGCAGATGAACGTGCCCAGATGTGTCCGCAGCGCGATTCGATCGTCCGGCAGCCACACCTCGAGGAAGGTCTGGGCGGGACCTCGTTCACCTGCGTAGGCGTGCAACGCCCCGGGGCTCGGCCCCTGGTGGGTGACCGCGGAGAGGTACCGACCGTCGAGCGTACGGAAGGCCACCTGGTTGTCCCCGAGCTCTATCCGCTCGAAGATCGTGTCCTGCCCGACGCCAGTGCCGCGCACGCTGACCTTCCCCGGGGTGAGGTGCGACTCCCTGTCCACGATGAAGTACTGACCGTGATAAGTGATGCTCACGTATCTCATGGGCCTCCACGATGACGGGCCGCCCCGCCCCAGGACCCGCGCGAGCGGCATGTCACCATAGTCCTGCGTCGAGCAGAGGCGGTCAACATTGCGCGGACCGGACGGATACAAGACAAGCCGGCCCGGCCCCCAAGCGAGGATCAGCCCTGACGCAGCACCAGGGCCTGGGACACGGCGAGTCGACCCTCGAACGCTTCGCCCTCACCGGCGCCGTCGCTTGCGACCTGGACGTGCCATGCACCCTCCAGCGCGAAGTCGGCAGGCGCGTCGTCGAAGTTCACGACCACGACGCGGGTGTCGCGAGACGACTTGCGCTCGAACCCCAGAACCTGTTCCGGAGTGTCGAGCATGCGCATGCCGCCATGGCGCAGCGCGTCGCTGGCCCGGCGGGCGCGCAACAATCGCCGGTACAGATGCAGGATGGACGACGCGTCGTCGCGCAACCGCTGCGCATTTCGCCGCTCCGGTTCGGGCGGCCACGGCAGCCACGGATCAGGAGTCGCCCATCCGTGCGACGGCGACGAGTCCCAGGGAACCGGCGCCCGGCAGCCGTCGCGGCCGTCCGGATCCAGCACCCGCTCGACCGGGACGACCCCGTCCTCCAGTTCCAACTCCTCCCCTGCATACAAAAAAGGCGTGCCGCGCAGCGTCAACAACGCGACGGCGGCGGCGCGTGCGCGTGGCTCACTGCCGTAGCGGGTGCGGTGGCGCGGCTGGTCGTGGTTCGACAGCACCCAGGTCGGCCAGGCGTCCGCCGCGCGATAGACCGCGTCGATGTCTTCCAGAATCGCCTTCCAGACCTTTGCGTCCCAGGGCGCGAACAGCAGGTCGAAGTTGAACGACAGGTGCAACTGGTCGCCGTGCCCGTAGTAGGCGACGATCCTCTCCGCACCGGTCAGGTTGACCTCACCGACCATCATCCGGTCACCGGGGTAGCCGTCGAGCACGGCGCGAATGCCTCGCAGCAGGTCGTGCGTGCTGGCGTGCTCGTGGAATCCGACGCGCTTCTGGCCAAGTCGCTCGACGGGGTCGTCGGGAAACGCCGGGTCCTTGCCGATCAGGTGCACCACGTCGGCGCGGAACCCGTCCACGCCGCGGTCCAACCAGAACCGCAGCACGTCGTGCATGGCGTCCGCCACCTGCGGATTCGCCCAGTTCAGATCCGGCTGCTGCGGCAGGAAGTGGTGCAGGTAGTACTCCCCCGTGTTGTCGTCGAGGGTCCATGCAAGGTCGTCGCTGAACGCGGCGACCCAGTTGTTGGGACGGTCACGCCAGATGTACCAGTCACGCTTGGGGTTGTCCCGTGACGACCGGGACTCGACGAACCAGGGGTGCTGGTCCGAGGTGTGGTTGGGTACCCAGTCAAGGAGCAGGCGCAGCCCACGTTCGTGCGCGTCGGCCAACAGACGATCGAAATCGTCCAGCGTTCCGAACACCCCGTCGATGCCGCAGTAGTCGGAGACGTCGTAGCCGTAGTCCGCCATGGGCGACGGGAAGATCGGCGACAGCCAGATCGCGTCGACACCGAGCCATGCAAGGTAGTCGAGTCGCCGTCGGATCCCGTCCAGGTCGCCGACGCCGTCCCCGTCGGTGTCGGCGAACGATCGCGGATAGATCTGGTAGACGACAGCTTCCTGCCACCAGCGGACGGCCACGACGACTCCTGAGGGATCGGTAGGCGTCCAGAGGCTGCCACACAGCCCGCTGATCGTCCTACGCTGCGCCGGCGAGAGGAGGACCGATGAACCTCGACTACACCGACCTGCGGGCGCTGTACATCAACTGCACCCTGACGAAGTCACCCGACCCGTCGCACACGCAGACTCTGATCGACCGGTCGATCGCAATCATGGAGGCCCAGGGCGTCGCCGTGGACCGCATCAGGGCGGTCGATCACGACATCGCCCCCGGCGTGTGGCCGGACATGCGGGAACGCGGGTGGCCCAGCGACGAATGGCCGGCGCTGTGCGACCGTGTCATGGCCGCGGACATCCTGGTGCTCGGCACGCCGATCTGGCTCGGCGAGAAGTCGTCGGTGTGCACCCGCGTGATCGAACGCCTGTACGGCAACTCGAGCGTGCTCAACGAAGCGGGCCAGTACGCCTACTACGGACGGGTCGGCGGGTGCCTGATCACGGGCAACGAAGACGGCATCAAGCACTGTGCGATGAACATCCTCTATTCGCTGCAGCACCTGGGGTACTCGGTTCCACCGCAGGCGGACGCCGGGTGGATCGGTGAGGCTGGGCCCGGCCCGTCTTACGGCGACGACGACGGCCACGGCGGTCGCATCGGCGTCGACAACGACTTCACGAACCGCAACACCACGTTCATGACGTGGAACCTGCTGCACACCGCCCGGATGCTCAAAGACCGCGGCGGGTTCCCCGCACACGGCAACCAGCGGTCCGAATGGGACGCGGGCTGCCGGTTCGACTACCCGAACCCCGAGCACCGCTGACCGCTGGCTGCCGCATGCCGCGAGACCAAACGGCGCGGCTTCACGCAGGCGGGGCAGCCTGCTTGTCACACCGGCGGGGGAGGCTGGACAGATGCCGGCACTCCCCCCGATCGCGGTCGTCCCGATGTTCTTGCGCTGCCGCTGGTGCGACGGCGTCTTCCGAGCAGCGATGTCGTGGCGGGAAGGCGGCCGCCCGCCCTACCGCCGCTGCGCGTGGTGCCGGCGCCTCACGAAGATCACCGGTACACCGTCTCTGACGCCGACCAGCCCGCCGGGTCCGTGGTTCGCCGACCGACGACGGCCGCGCTTCCTCGGTCCAACTGAACCAAAAGAGTGACGGTGAGAACGTTCTCATCGTCGCCTCACGTCGCACTCACGTAGCGCGGGCAGTGTCGATGACATGAATGTCGTGGACCGCGCCGACCCAACCGTTGCGCCATCCTCGTGGGGGGTCCCACCAGGCGAGGAGCTGATCAACGGATTCG
>WHTG01000211.1 GCA_009377835.1 Nitriliruptorales bacterium | reverse complement strand
GGTCGGGCCCCACGCCGGTGTCGTCGGTGTTGGTGTCGGGGTCGGGGAAGCGGGGCGAGTCAGCCATGTCTTCTCCTTCTCTGTCGTGAGTGGCAGTCATGAGTCACACGGTGGCTAGGGCGGCTGTCGGCGACATGCGGGCCGCTCGGGCCGCGGGGTAGGCGCCGGCGATAGCGCCGACCAGGATCGTGGCAGCCGCGGCTCCAACCAGCGCCCAGAGCGGCAGTGCGAACGGCCAATCGCGGGTAGCCGCGAACCCCGACGTCACCACACCGCCGAGTGCGGCCCCGCCGATCCCCCCGAGGCCGGCCAGCAGCACCGACTCGCCAAGGAACTGGATCCGGACGTGCGCGCGGGTGGCGCCGAGCGCCCGGCGCAGGCCGATCTCCGAGCGTCGCTCGAGAACTGCAATCACCATCGTGTTGGCCACCCCGATGCCGCCCACCAGCAGTGCGACGCCCCCGAGCGCGAGCAACAGCGTGGTCAACGTCTCGTCGGTGGCGGCCCGCGCGGCCAGCGCGTCCGAGGGCCGGCTGACGGTGACCTCTTCGGGGTTCTCCGGGTTGGCCGTGGCCGGCAACACCGCACGGACGTCTTCCACTCGCGACTCCGGCGACCGTTCGTACAGCCTGGTCGGCGCACCGTCGTAACCGAGCAGTTCCTCCGCGACCGGCCAGCCGACGAGCGCGGCCGCGTCCAGCTCGGGCGCCAGCAGAGCCGGATTCAGGATGCCAACGACGGTGAACCACCGCTCGCCGAGCCACACGGCGACGCTGCCGTCGGCCTGCGAGATGCCAAGCCTTTCGGCGGTCGTGGCGCCGAGCACTACGGTGGGGTAGGCGGCCAATGCGTCGTCGAGCCACCGCCCAGAGGCGATTTCGCCGCCGACGGCGCCGAGCAGGTCGGGGCGGGCGGCGAAGGTAGAGATGCCGTTGGTCTTGAGCTCGTCGATCTGGTCGCTGCGGTATACGAACGCATCATCGACTTCGCCCACGGCGCTGACCGATGTGACGGGGCCCATCCTCGCCACCATGTCCACACTTTCCGCCGGCAGCGTTGCCGTCCCGCCGCTGCGCAACTCCTGCCCGGGCTCGACCGTGAGCAGGTTGGTTCCCAGCGCCTGCAGCTGCTGGTCGATCTCGGCCCGGCTGCTCGCCGAGATCCCGACGACCGCGACCATGGCGGCAATCCCAATGGCGATTCCGAGCGCCGACAGCACCGCGCGCAGCGGTCGTGCCTTCAAGCCGGCGCCCGCGACCCTCAGTGCGTCGCCCTGCCGCAGCCTCGACGGGTGCATCATCGCCCCTCCCGCGTCGGGAGGGCATCGTCGGACGCAATGTGGCCGTCCCGGATGTGCACCTGCCGGGGAAGCAAGCCAGCGACGTCGTGGTCGTGGGTGATGACCAAAATGGTCGTGCCGTCCTCGTGCAACTCGCGCAGCAGCTCGAGCACGCTGGCGCCGGACTCGCTATCCAGCGCGCCGGTGGGCTCGTCCGCGAGGAGCAGGGAGGGGCGCCCCACCAGCGCGCGCGCCACGGCCACCCGCTGCCGCTGGCCACCGGACAGCTCGTTGGGGCGGTGGTGCGCGCGGTCGGCGAGCCCGACCCGTTCGAGGGTCTGCGTGGCGCGACGGCGGCGCTCCGCCAGCGGCTGTCCCGTGTAGAGCAGACCGTCGGCGACGTTGTCCAGCGAGCTAACGCCGGGGGAAAGGAAGAACTGCTGGAACACGAACCCGATCCGGTGCGCTCGCAGCGCCGACAGCTGCCGGTCGTCAAGGGTGCTGACGTCCTGCCCATCGATGCAGACCGTGCCGGCATCGGCACGGTCCAGTGTCCCGAGGACGTTGAGCAGGGTCGTTTTGCCCGAGCCGGACGGCCCGACGATGCCGACGAGCTCACCACGGCCGACCCGCAGGTTGACGCCTCGTAGCGCGTGCACCGGCGGGTTGCCCGGATACATGCGGGTCACTTGGGCGAGCTCGATGACTGTCTCTGTCATCGACCGGCCACCCCCACGATTGTGCCGTCAGTGATCTCGTCGCCTTTGACCTCCACCTTGCCGCCGCCGAACAAGCCCGTTTTGACAGGGACGATCGACGTGCTCCCGTCGTCGCCCACCACCTCCAGGCCGTAGCCGCCCTCGGCCAAGGCGAGCAGGGCGCTGACCGGTACCAGCAGCACGTCCGTGCGCTTGTCGATCGCCACGACCACGTCGACAGGCGCTCCACTGAGTTCGTCCGATACCTGCTCGTCGAGGGTGATCTCCACCTGAAGGATCGACTCGGACGCGGTTGCGCCGCCCTCGGATCCCTCACCAGACTCGGACGGGGCCGCTGCGACCGCGGTCGTGCTGATCGTGCCGGGGACCTTCTCGCCGCCAGGGAGGACGACTGTCACCTCGGTGTCGATGTCGAACAGGTCGCGGTCATCGATATCCACGTCCAGGCTGATGACCTGCTCGGTACCGGTGACGTCGAGGACGGGCACTCCCGGCACCACGGCGTCGCCTACGTGGACGTGCAGCGCGTCCACCTGGCGGCCCGCCGGGACGAACACGACGCCGCCGCGCGCCACTGTTCCGGTCTGGGCCGCGGCGATGTCCTCTTGCCAGGCGCGCACCGCCTCGGCGGTGGTGGAGGTGTACTGATCGTCCATCGTGAACCCGTCGTAGCCGAGCGCGGAAAGGTTCTTCTCTAGCTGCTTGACATCAACGCCGGAATCCCCCGGACGAAGATCCCGATACATCGGCACCACGCCGTAGAGGAGAGTTACCGGCTGCTCGTTGACGCGAAAGAGCTCGTCGCCTCGCTTGACCGTCTCGCCTTGACCGACCAGCCGGGTGATGATGCCCTCGACGCTACCGGTGACCGTGTACGGCGCCCCGTATTCGAGTGTGCCGTCCCAGCTTTCCGTCGCGGAGATCGTGCCCCGCTCGACGACCGCGGTGGCGACCGGGGTGGCCGCGGCAGGTGCCGCCTCGGTGGACCCGTCGCCTGCCCACAGCCAGGCGCCAGCGCCGGTCGCGAGCAGGACTGCGCCGAATGCGGCCCAGACAGGCCCGCGGCGCCGACGACGAGGCCTGTCCATCTCCGGCTCGACGCCGGTGACCGGCGGGGCGGTGCGCGCGTGCTCGGCCGTGTTCACTGACCCCCCGCCAGCTCGTTGCGACAAACCTCCATCGCCGCAGCGAACTCGTTCACATCGATAGCGCCCGAATGCGCATCCTCGAACGGGGTGTCGGACACGTCGAGGCCCTGCTTGCGCAGACACTCGGCGAGGTCCAGCTGCCAGTCATCTCCCGTCGGGTGTTCCTGCCCGTACTGCGGCATGAGGTCCTGGCAGGCGGAGAGGGCCTGATTCAAGGTCGCCCGGTCGTAGTCCCGCTCAATCGCTCGGAAGGCGTCGATCAGGCCCTGCTGACCGGGACCCGGGTCGGGCATGTCGACGCCGTTGTCGCGCACGCACTCGGCGAAGACGAGCGCCTGGGCATCCTCATCGTCCAGCGGTGCGGTTTGGTTTCCGTCGCCCGGTTCTGCTTCCTGACCTTCGTCGACGGTTGCGACCCCGGAGGAGGCATCAGAACTCCCCTCGCAGGCGGCCGCGAGAAGTGCTACGGCAATCATGGCCGCCACGAACCCGAGCCCGGGCCGTGACCGGTTGATAGTGGGCATGCGTTTCCTCTCCTTCATGAAAATGGGTGGATGTGTCAGGACGACATCCAACAAGGCGGCGTGTAGCGTTGGCGTAACGTTTCGTATCCGCCGCCCAATTGACTCGTTGCCAGAAGCTGGCTCGGGCTCCTAACGATTCCGAAGTTCGGTCTTCGTAAGTCCTGGCGCTATGTCAGCGTGGCGTTACGTGCCTGGGAAGGTGACCGTGATGGACAAGCCGCCGTCTGGGCGAGGCACTGCATCAACGACGGCCGAGTGGGCTTGGGCCACTGAGCGCACGATCGATAGCCCCAGACCAAAGCCTTCGCGACGCTGGAGCCGATCGCCGCCCACGCGTGCGAACGGTTCGAATAACCTCGCTACGGCTTGCTCAGAAATGGTTTCGGAACCATCGTTGTCGACGCGGAGCACCGACCGGCCATTTTCAGCTCCGGTTCGGATGTGCGCCTCACCGCCCGGCCGGTTGTGCAGGATCGCGTTTTCTATGAGGTTGCCGACCAAACGTTCGAGGAGGACACGATCACCCTGAACCATGGCCTCCTCCAGATCTGACACGACTTGCACCTCGGCCCGTTGGGCCAGGGGTTCGAGATGAGCGGTCGCGTCCCGCGCAAGCTCGTCGATCCCCACTCGGCTCTTGGTCGCAACTCCCTGCTCGGACTGGGCAAGAGCCAGTAGGCGTTGAATCAGGCTTTCACTGCGCTCCGTCGCGATTCGAACTGTCTCCGCCATCGCGCGTAGTTCATCCGTGCTCACGTTGGGGTCGGCAAGTGTGACATCGAGTTCGGCGCGGACGATCGACAGAGGGGTGAGCAACTCATGCGATGCGTTCGATACGAAGTTGCGCTGCGACTCGAATGCGGCCTCTAAACGCCTCAGCATCTCGTCGAGGGTGTCGGCGAGCTCGCGTAGCTCGTCGTGGGGTCCTTGCATCGCGATCCGCTCGTGGAGGTTTTGCTCCGACAATCGACGCGCCGTTGCGGTGATTTCCTTCAGGGGGTGAAGCACCCGCCCGGCAACGAGCCACCCCAGTGCCATCGCCACGACCGCCATCCCCGAAAGAGCGATCAGGGACTGCGCGACGAGCTCGCGCGTGGTGTCGTCGACGAATTCCAGCTGCGCCTCCTCTAGGACCTCTCGGAAGGGACGGCCACCGACTAGGTGGTCGGGATTCGAGAACTCTTCTTTGAGGGGACCAATGGATTCGCCCAGGAGCTGTTCGGCCCGCTTGTGCACCTCGGCCGAATCCAGGGAGATGCTGCGGCGGACGAGGAAATAGTTGAACGTCAGCAACAGCGCCCCGGCGATCAGGAACAGCCCGCCGTACAAGAGCGTGAGCCGCAGCCTGACCGTCGGGCGGAATCGGGTGAGCATCAGATCC
>WHTG01000217.1 GCA_009377835.1 Nitriliruptorales bacterium | reverse complement strand
GGGGCCGCCCGCAGCGGGGGCGGGAACGACGTCGTCGACGCTCACCTCGGCGTCCGGTTCCGGAAAGGCGCCGCTGCCCCCAGTGGTCTTCACGGCGCCTTCGATGCGGTCCAGCCGGTACGCACGACGGCCGTCGCGGGCATGGTCGTGGCCGACGAGATACCAGCGGCCCCGGCGGTGGACCATCGCGTGGGGATCAACCACCCGTTGTTCCGCGCTGCGTCCCGGCGGCCGGTACGCGAACGTGACGACCGTCCTGCTGACCTGTGCCGCAACCAGTGTCTCGCGGTGCGGCGCCTCGAGGGACACGCCGAGACCGGGGTCGGCAGAGCGGCGTCCCCCGGTCGGCTCCCCAGACGCAACCTCGAGTTTCAGCAGGGCCGCCTCGCCTTCGTCGTGCAGCCCCGTCGCCTGGACCGCCAGCGCCAGGGCAGCCAGCTCGTCGGGTGCCAGGCTCACGTCTGGCAGGTTGTAGCGCCGCGGATCGATCCGGTAGCCGGGCCGGTCGTCGTAGGGCTCGAGAGTGGCGGTGTCGACCGGGACGCCGAGGTCGCGGAGGTCCGCCTTGTCCCGCTCGAACATGCGACGGAAGGCCTCCTGGTCGGATTGGCCGTAGCCGGCGACGCGTTGTCGGATCTCGGCCGCGGTCATCGGCCGGCGCGTCTCGCGCAACGCGATGACCAGGTTGATGAGCCGCTCGAGGCGATCTGTCATTGCCGCCGCAGCGTAGCCGGACCGCGCGGCGCAAATTCGACGACGTTGACTCCCGAGTCGGACCTTTCCTTCGCGGTCGACGGCCGCAAGAACCGCCGCCAGCGCGAGTCCCGACGCCCACCGCGGCCGTCAGCGTTCTGACCCATCACGGTGCCGCAGTGTAAGCAGCCGGGTGTCCGACAGGCCGTGCTTGGCGGACGGCCAGACTGGGAAGTGCTGCCGTTGCCCTGCAATATGGCGGGAGTCTGTGAAAATGGGTGCTCCCGCCCTGTGACACGAAGAGGCCCGATGCTGTCCGACCGGTCGCCCCGATGGATGCGTCCATCCATGAACGGCTCCGCCGGCTGGTCCGGGGTGAAGGGCCGGCTGTTGAGCGCGGCGAGCGCTGTCGGTTTGGCGACGCGGGCCCACCGGCAGGTCCCGCCGCTGTTCCCTGGGCTGCGGCTACCCAACGTGACAGACGCTGTTGCGGAGCGCATCGCCACCAGTGTGGTGGAGCGATCCGGGCGCGAACAAGAGCAGCCGGTGGACCAGCCTCCCGCTGCCGTCAAGGACCCGCCGCAGCCGGTGGACCAGCCTCCCGCGCCGCCGGTCAAGGACCCGCCGCAGCCGGTTCACCAGCCGTCCGCACCGCCGGTCAAGGTCCCGCCGCAGCCGGTTCACCAGCCGTCCGCGCCGCCGGTCAAGGTCCCACCGCAGCCGGTCACGCCGGAGCGGCAGGCCGTGGGGCGCGCCGCGGCGCGGCTTGCGTTCCTGTCCCTGGGGACGGTGCTCGGTATCGGCACCGTGGCCCTGGTCGCGGTGGTGCTGAGCCGTCCCGCAGTGTCGAACGCCAAGGCGCTGCTCGACGTGGAGCTCGACATCCCCGAAGAGGCGTCGCTGCCGGAATTGGACGAGCGCTCCACGATCTACGACGGTGACGGGAACCTGCTCGCTGTCATCGACCGCGAGGTCAGCCGGCAGACAATCGCGTTGCGGCGCATTCCGGAACACGTCCGACAAGCCGTCATCACGGCGGAGGACCGCAAGTTCTACGAGCACGAGGGCTATGACGTCGAGGGCATTGGACGGGCACTCGTCGCGAACCTCCAGGCGGGGAGCGTCACCGAGGGCGGGTCGACCATCACACAGCAGCTCGCCAAGAGCGAGGTCGGCAACGAGCGGACCCTGGAACGCAAGGCGAGCGAACTGCTGTACGCCATGGCGCTGGAGGAACGATTCAGCAAGGAGGAATTGCTGGAGCGGTACCTCAATCAGGTGTATTTCGGGTCGCGTGCGTACGGGATCGCCGCTGCCGCCGAGGAGTTCTTCCACACCAAGCCCCGGAACCTCAACGTGACGCAAGCCGCGCTGCTGGCGTCTCTGATCCGGTCGCCCAACAGCGCCGACCCACGTGACAAGGTCGACCTTGCCATGCGTCGCCGCAACGCTGTGCTGCAGGGCATGGTCGAGGAGGGATACATCAAGGCCAAGCGGCTGCCGAAGCTTCTCAAGAAGCCACTGGGGGTCAAGGAGTCGTCGCTGCGCCGCACGCGCCGCGTCCCCCACGTCATCGACGCGGTGCGGCGCGAGGTGCTGCGCACCAAGCAGCTGGGCAAATCCCGGAAGGCGCGTGAACGGCTCTTCTACTACGGCGGGCTTCGTATCACGACGACGCTCGACCTGGAGATGCAGCGCACCGCCAGCAACACCATCCGCGACTACATGCCCGGCACCGAGCCGACTGCCGCCATTGCGACAGTCGACCCGAAGACCGGTGCCGTCAAGGCGATCGCCAGCGGCCTTGGCTACAAGGAGCTGGAGTACGACCTCCCGACGCAGGGACGCAGGCAGCCGGGTAGTGCGTTCAAGCCCTTCGTGTACGCGGCCGCCCTGCAGGACGGCTATCCGGTCGAGATGAAGCTCTCTGGGCGCAGTCCCGCCTACTTCGAGGGAGTCCCCGGCTGGGAACGGGACTGCAACACCGATGACAAGGACGTCTGTGGCGTCAGCAATTACGGCGGCTCGAGCTACGGCGACCTCGACATGCGGGAGGCCCTGAAGAATTCGGTGAACACGGCCGCCGCGCAACTCACGCTGACGCTGGGAGCGAAGCGTGTTGCAAAGCTCGCCGGAAAGATGAACATCGACATCAAGGCGGCGACGAACGGGCAGTCCACGAACAGCATCGGGCTCGGCGGGCTGGACCAGGGGGTCACGGCACTGGAGATGGCATCTGCCTACGCCGTATTCGCGAACAGCGGCAAGCGAGTCGAGCCGCACCTGATCGCCAAGGTCGAGAACCGCGCCGGCGAGGTGCTGTACAAGGCCAAGCCGAAGGCCACCAAAGTGCTCGACCCGGTTGTCGACCACGCCCTGGTCGATCTCATGAGGGGCGTCGTGACCGGCGGCACCGGGACTGCTGCGGCGCTGCCGTCATGGGAGGTGGCCGGCAAGACGGGTACGACGCAGAACCACGTCGACGCCTGGTTCGTCGGCTACACGCCCGTCCTCTCGACCGCGGTGTGGGTCGGCCATGCGAAGGGGCAGATCGAGATGCCCGGGATGACCGGCGGGGCGTTGCCGGCCTCGATGTGGAACAGCTACATGGCGAAGGTGCTGGACGGTCGCAAGGTGGTGAACTTCCCTGAACCGGACTTCAACGCCCTGGCGTCACGACTCGGCGATCGGTCTGTCAGGGTGCCCGACGTCGTGCGGATGATGGAGGAGGAGGCGCTGACGGCACTCGGCAAGCGAAAACTCATCGGTGAGGTGCGGCAGGTCTCCAGCAGTGCGCCGCAGGGAACCGTGGTCTGGCAGAGCCCGAACCCGGGCGACACCGGTCACCCCGGGGAGACGGTCTACATCGGCGTGTCGACCGGCTACGTCCCGCCACCCCCGCCGCCCCCCAGCAGCAGTAGCAGCGGTAGCTCAGAGAAGAAGAGCAACGACAAGCCCGCGGAGGAGGAACCTGCTCCCGAAGAGGACACCGGTGACTCGGGCGGCGGCGGAGGCGGCCGCGGCGGCGGAGACGGAGGAGGCCGCGGCGGAGGCGGCGGCGGCGGCGGCGACTGACACCGCAGTGGCGGGTCACATGGAGGCCGTGACCCGGTCAGCGAGCGCAGCGAAGCGCAGTGGCGGGTCACATGGAGGCTATGAGCTTGTCGACCCGCTCGTCGCGCGACCGGAAGGGGTCTTTGCACAGCACCGTTCGCTGCGCCTGGTCGTTGAGTTTCAGGTGCACCCAGTCCACGGTGAAGTCGCGGCGCTTGCGTTTGGCCTGACGGATGAACTCGCCGCGCAGTCGCGCCCGTGTCGTCTGCGGCGGGGTGTCACGTGCCTCCTCGATCGCGGCGTCGTCGGTGATCCGCTCGACCTTGTCGCGGCGCTGAAGCAGGTAGAACAGGCCGCGATCGCGATTCACGTCGTGGTACTGCAGGTCGAGCATCGCGACGCGCGGGTGTGACAGCGGCAGGTCGTACCGCTGCCGGTAGTCCGCCAGCAGCTGGTACTTCGCAACCCAGTCGCACTCGCGCGTCAGCTTCATCGGGTCGTCCGCGAGTCCTTCCAGGATCCGCCCCCACGCCGCCAGCACCCGGTCGGTTTCGGGATCGGACCCCGTGTGCTCGACGAACTGCGAGACGCGGTCGAAGTACTCCCGCTGGATTTCAAGCGCCGTCATCTCCCGGCCCCCGAGCAGCCTCACACGACGCTGGCACGACATGTCGTGGCTGATCTCCCTGATCGCCCGGATCGGGTTGTCCAGCGTGAGGTCGCGCATGACCGTGCCCGCCTCGATCATTCGCAGCACCAGGTCGCACGTCGCGACCTTCAACCACACGGTGTACTCGCTCATGTTCGAGTCACCGACGATGACGTGCAGGCGCCGGTACCGCTCGGCGTCCGCGTGCGGCTCGTCGCGGCTGTTGATGATCGGGCGGCTGCGTGTCGTCGCGGAGCTCAGGCCCTCCCAGATGTGCTCGGCGCGCTGCGAGATGGAATACACCGCACCGCGCGGGGTCTGCAGCACCTTTCCCGCGCCCGCAAAGATCTGGCGGGTGACCAGGAACGGGATCAGCACGTCGGCCAATCGCGAGAACTCGCCGTGCCGGCCCACGAGGTAATTCTCGTGGCACCCATAGGAGTTACCGGCCGAGTCGGTGTTGTTCTTGAACAGGTAGACATCGCCAGCGATGCCTTCTTCCCGGAGCCGCTTTTCCGCGTCGACCAGCAGGCCTTCGAGCACGCG
>WHTG01000172.1 GCA_009377835.1 Nitriliruptorales bacterium | reverse complement strand
GGCTACCGCTCGATGCACGGGCCGACCGTCGTCGAGCTGGGTCTGCTCGAGCCGGCGTAGAGCCCGCGCCACACGCATCGCGCGACTACACGCCCGGACATAGGGCGTGCTCCTAGCCGCTCAACCGCCGTCCGATCCCTTCCAGAGTACGGACGTGGTCGTCGCGGCCGGGACCCAGGCACGCGATGACCGGGACGGTCACGCCGGCGTCGCGTAGTCCTGCACCCGGGCGGCAACCGCGTCGGCGTCACCGACGGCGGTGACTGCGTCAAGGAGGCGATCACTGACCGCCGCGCTCGCAGCCTTCCTATCCCCCGCCTTCATCGCCGCCGCGACCGCGTCGGCCTCCTCGGTGAATCCGTGCGCCCGGTAGAAGCGGTTGTAGACCGTGGTCGCGACGTACGGGGCGAAGAATCCGCGCAGGAATTCGCGGGCTTCGGCCGCCTGGTCGGTCACCAGGCAGAACAGGCGGTCGACCACCGGCTGACCCTCGACCGACCGTCCCGCCTCCTCGGCGCCGGTGCGCCACTGCCGGAGCATCATGGGGACGTCTTCGGCGGCGACCTGGTTCAGGGCGAGCCCGTCGCCGATGGCACCCGCCTGCCGCAGGCTGCGCTCGTTCAAGGCGCCGACGATGATCGGCACCGGCGCGGGAGGTGGTGCGAACAGGCGGTAGCCCGCGGTGGACAGGAATTGGCCGTCGTACTGGACGCGCTCGCCGGCGAGCATGTCCCGTACCACGTTGACGGTCTCGCGCAGCCGCGCCAGCGGTCGCTCGAAGGGGATTCCGGACCACTGCTGCACGATGACCTCGCTGGACGTGCCCAAACCGAGGCTGAACCTGCCGCCCGACAGGTGCGACAGACTCGCGGCGGTGGCGGCCAGCAGCCAGGGGCTGCGTGTCTGGACCGGCACGACCGCAACCCCGAGATCGATGTCGACCGCGTTGCTGACCGCACCGAGGAGCGAGGCAAAATCCGGACCGGCGACCTCACTGGCCCACGCGGCGGTGTATCCCCACCCGGTGGCGTCCCGCACGAGCGCCACGCTCTCGTTGAGCGGGACACCCGCCATCGGCAGACTCACGGCCAGCTGCATCTCATGCTCCATCGTCGTTGTGACGCGCGAGCGTAGCGAGTACGCCTCGGTGGGCTAGCGTGGATGGGCTGTTCCCAGCATCGCTTCCGCCGCGGAGGATCTTGTGTCGGCTTCGCCAACGGTGTCCCGCGCCGGCGTCCTGCGCCGGGGTCTTCGCGTGCTCGGGTCGGCGATTCGCACGGAGCCCCGGGCGTTCGCCGTGTCGCTGAGCGGCGCGGTGCTGTACGCCGCCATGACTGTGGCATCGGCGACGGTGTTCGGGGCGGTCACCGACCGGGTGATCGTCCCCGCGTTCCGGGAGGGAGCGACGACAACGGGGGCCCTGGTCGGAGCCGCGGCCGCGCTCCTGGCGGTGTCCGTGCTCAAGGCGATCGGCGTCGTGACCCGCCGCTTCGGCGCATGGGTGATGCAACTGCGACTGCATGCGCGGTACCGGCGGAGCATCACCCAGCAGTACCAGGCGCTGCCGATGTCCTGGCACCAGCAGCACTCCACCGGGTCGCTGCTGTCGAACGCGACGGCGGACGTCGACGCCGCCTTCTGGCCGATCGCCCCGCTGCCTCTGTCCTGCGGCGTTCTGGTGATGCTCGCCGTCACCGCCGGACTGCTGCTGGCCACCGACATCGCACTGGCCGCCGTGGGGTTCCTCGTCGGCCCGGTCATCGCGTTGCTGAACTGGCGCTACAACCGCGCCGTCCAGGGCCCGGCCACCGCGATTCAGGAACGCCGCTCCGATGTCTCGGGTGTCGCTCACGAGTCCTTCGACGGCGCCCTGGTGGTGAAGACCCTCGGGCGTGAGGCGGCGGAGACGCAGCGTTTCGAGCACGAATCGCAGGGGCTGCGGGACGAGCTGATTCGCTACGGGCGGCTGCGCGCGATCTTCGACCCACTCATGGAGGCGGTGCCGAACGTCGGCGTGCTGCTGGTCCTCGTGGTGGGAGTTTGGCGCATCCGCAGCGGGCTTCTCACCGAGGGGGAGGTCGTGCAGTTCGCCTACCTCTTCACCTTGCTCGCGTTTCCGATCCGGGCGATCGGGTGGGTGCTGTCGGACATGCCGCGATCGGTCGTGGGATGGGAGCGTGTCCAGCGCGTCCTGCAGACCAGCGTTTCGTCCCAGCCGGACGGGCTCGAGGAGCCGACACGGTCCGGGCCCGCCGCGACCGACCTGATCGGCGTCGCGTTCCGCTACGACGAGGCGGCCGTGCTGCGTGGCGTGAGTTTCCGCGCCGACCCCGGCAAGACGATCGCTGTCGTGGGGCCTACGGGGTCGGGGAAGTCCACGATCGCGTCCCTGCTGGTCCGGCTGGCCGACCCGGAGGAGGGGGCCGTTCGGCTCGACGGCCACGACCTGCGGACCCTGACCCGCGGTTCGGTTTCCCGCAGCGCCGCGATCGTGTTCCAGCACTCGTTCCTGTTCGACGACACGATCCGCGAGAACATCACGCTCGGCGACGAATTCGACGACGACGAGGTGTGGGCGGCATGCGACCTGGCGCAGGCATCCGGGTTCATCCGCGGTCTCGGCCAGGGGCTCGACACGGTGGTGGGGGAGCGCGGCACGTCGCTCTCGGGGGGTCAACGCCAGCGCCTGGCGCTCGCGCGCGCGCTGGTCCGCCGCCCGCGGCTGCTTATCATGGATGACGCCACCTCCAGTGTGGACACGACGGTCGAGGAGGCCATCCTGCGGGGGCTGAAGAGCGCGGCGCTGCCCTCGACCATCGTGGTCGTCGCGTACCGGCAGGCGACGATCGCGCTGGCGGACCAGATCGTGTTCATCGAGCAGGGTGAGGTCGCCGCCACCGGGTCGCACCAGGAACTGCTCGAACGTGTCCCGGCCTACGAGCGCCTCGTGACCGCGTACGCCGACGCCCGCCCCTCGACTCCGTTTCCGGGGGAACCCCCAGCGGCACATCCCTCCGAGGAGGTACGCCGGTGACGCCTCCCAAGACGGGCGCCAGGGTTCTGGAGGAGATCGACCACCGCCAACCGGACGGTGCCTGGGCGACGCTGGTCCGGGGCCTGCGCCTGTCCCCCGAATTCCGCGAGGGCCTGTGGCTGACGCTGCTGCTGGCGGGCATCACGACGGCCGGGCGAGTCGTGGTGCCCGTGACCGTCCAGCAGGTGGTGGACCGCGGGCTGCGCGGCGCCGGCGGGCCGGACGTGGACGTGGTGGCGCAACTGGTGGTGGCCGGCGCCGCGGCAATCGCCGCGACGTCCGCCGCCGGGTACATCATGAACTACCGGCTCGCCAGAGCCACGGAAACTGCCCTGTCCGCCCTGCGGGTGCGAGCCTTCCGGCACATCCACGACCTGTCGATGCTGCACCACGCGACGGAGCACCGGGGGGCGCTCGTGTCGCGGGTCACTTCCGACGTCGACACCATCAGCCAGTTCATGCAGTGGGGCGGCGTGGTCTTGCTGGTGAACCTCGGGCAGCTGCTGGTCGCGGCGGCCGTCATGGCGTACTACAGCTGGCCGTTGACGCTGCTGGTGATCCTGAGCTTCGCGCCGCTCACCTTGATCCTGCACTGGTTCCAGCGGCGGCTGTCCTCCGCCTACGACCTGGTCCGCCGCCGCGTCGGCGAGCTCATGACGGCGATCGCCGAGAGCGTCGTCGGCGCAGCGGTCATCCGCGCGTATTACATCCAGGAGCGCACCGACCGGCGCATCGACCAGGCGGTGGACCGCGAGTACACCGCGCAGCGCCGGGCCGCCAGGCTGTCCACGACGATGTTCTCGACGGCGGAGATCTTCTCGGGGATCGCGACCGCGGTCGTGGTGGTGGTCGGTGTGCGTCTGGGGGTGGCGGGTGACCTGTCCGAGGGGAGACTCGTCGCGTTCCTGTTCCTGGTCACGCTGTTCATCGGCCCCGTCCAGGTCGCCACCGAGGTCCTCAACGAGGTGCAGACGGCTATCGCCGGTTGGCGCCGGATCCTCAACGTCCTCGATACAGAACCCGACGTGGTCGACCCCTCACAACGCGGCGGCGCCGCCCTGGTCATCCCGCCGGGCCCGATCGGGATCACGTTCGAGGACGTCGTGTTCTCCTACCCGGCGCGGGATGCCGACGAGGCGCCGGTCGTCCTCCACCCGCTCTCCCTGACGCTCCGGCCGCAGGCGTCCGTGGCGATCGTCGGTGAGACGGGTTCGGGCAAGACGACCTTCGCCAAACTGCTCACCCGGCTGATGGACCCGACGGCAGGTCGCATCCTCATCAACGGTGCGCCGTTGCGGGACGTTGCGTTCGAAAGCCTCCGGAACCGGGTGGTGATGGTGCCGCAGGACGGTTTCCTGTTCGACAACTCCGTCGCGGTAAACGTCCGGCACGGTCATCCGGGCCTGCCCGACGACGGGGTCCGGCTCGCGTTCCTCGAACTGGGCCTTGCCGACTGGGTCGAGTCGCTGCCGCACGGGATCCATACCCGCGTGGGCGAGCGCGGTGAGGCGCTGTCGGTGGGCGAACGCCAGCTCGTGGCGCTGGCCCGGGCCTATGTCGCTGGGCCCGACCTCCTCGTCCTCGACGAAGCGACCTCGGCGGTGGACCCCGCTACGGAGGTGCGCATCCAGCGCGCCCTGGACGGCTTGACCCGGGGACGCACATCGGTGGCTATTGCGCACCGGCTGTCGACCGCGGAGGCGGCAGAAGAGGTTCTCGTGTTCGATGCCGGCCGGTTGGTGCAGCGCGGCACGCACCGAGAACTGGTCGATCAGGAGGGTCCGTACGCCAGGCTCCACGCGAGCTGGATTGCCGGCAGCGTCGGTTCGTCGCGCTGATGGACTGGAGCCTGCCCTACCCGTCGCGCCGTTATCCGGTGGGGGCCGACTGTGTGGTGGCCGCGTCGCAGCCGCTGGCGGTGCAGGCGGGGGTCGCGGCCATGCACGACGGGGGCAACGCGGTCGACGCCGCGATCGCCGCCGCAGCGGTGCTCACCGTCGTGGAACCGACGTCCAACGGCATCGGCGGCGACCTGTTCGCCATCGTCTGGGACGGGTCGAGGCTGCACGGCCTGAACGCTTCGGGGCGCTCCCCGGCGCGCCTGGAGGCCGACCGTCTCATTGCCGCAGGCGGCATCCCGCTGCGCGGATGGGATTCCGTCACGGTCCCGGGTGCCGTCTCGGGGTGGGTTGCGCTGCACGGCCGGTTCGCCAGGCTGAGCTTCGACCGCCTGCTCGCGCCGGCGGTCAGGCACGCCGGGCGCGGTTTCCTGGTGGGACCGGTGACGGCTGCTGCCTGGGCGTCGTCCGCGCGCGTCTTCGCGGACTTCGAGGACTTCGCCCCGTTCCTGCCGGGCGGTCGAGCACCCGCCCCGGGCGAGCGCTTCGCGTTCCCGGACCAGGCACACACACTCGAGGCCGTGGGGCGCACGCACGGCGAGGCCTTCTACCGTGGCTTCCTCGCCGAGCAGACGGCCGCGCACGCGGCGGCCGCGGGCGCCCCCCTGACCACCGGGGATCTGGCGGACCACCAACCCGAGTGGGTGGAGACGGTGCACCTCGCGTTCGGCGACACCGTCGCGCACGAGCTGCCGCCCAACGGACAGGGCCTGGCCGCATTGGAGGCGCTGGGGCTGTTGGCCCGGCACGACCTTGCCGCACTGGATCCCGACGGCGCCGACGCCATCCACCTGCAGGCGGAGGCGATGAAGCAGGCGTTCGCGGACGCGCACGCCCACATCGCCGATCCCGAGGCGATGCGTGTCGACCCCGCTGCCCTGCTCGACACGGCGCACCTTGGCCGGCGCGCGTCAGCCGTCGATCCGCGACGCGCCGTGGATCCCGTGGCCGCTTCGCACGGATTCCAGGGCGGCGGCACCGTGTACCTGTGCACCGCGGATGGGGACGGGATGATGGTCTCGCTCATCCAGTCGAATTTCCACGGGTTCGGGTCGGGGATCGTCGTTCCCGGCACGGGGATCGCCCTGCATAACCGTGGGGCCGGGTTCACGACAGATGCACGCCACCCCAATGTCGTCGCTCCGCGGAAGCGCCCGTTCCACACGATCATCCCCGGCATGGCGACGAGTCGCGACGGCGTGCCCACGATGGCGTTCGGCGTCATGGGTGGGCACATGCAGCCGCAGGGTCACGTCCAGCTGATCCTGCGGACCGGGGTGTGGGGGCAGAACCCCCAGGCGGCGCTCGACGCCCCGCGGTGGCGAGTCGAAGGAAGCCTGGACCTGGCGTTGGAGGAGGGGGTGGCGCAGGCGGTGCGCCGCGAGCTGGAGGCGCGCGGCCACCGCCTGGTCGACGACATGAGCATGGGCGGCTTCGGCGGTGGCCAGATCATCCAGCGCTGCTCTGACGGGTGGCTCGCCGCGTCCGATCCCCGCAAGGAAGGCCACGCCGCAGGGTTCTGAGCGGAACTTTCCGGACCCCTCAGCCGTTCTCAGGCATTGGCCTGAGCACCGGGAGGGCGCCGCCTGCCTCGTCGTGAGACGGACGAAACGGCACTCGACGGGGCGTCATCTCTGCTAGCGTCTTGCCCCAGTTCCGGGAGCCGTTCGGGCTC
>WHTG01000178.1 GCA_009377835.1 Nitriliruptorales bacterium | reverse complement strand
TGTCGGCCAGGGAATTCTCGTCCACACCTATCAGGACGCGTTCGCGCGTCACGGGCTCGCGTGCGGCCAGGTGCTGCTGACGCCGGGGGACGTCGTCGACCGCACCCGTTATCTCAATGCGCGGCACACCTTCGACCGCCTCCTCGAACTCGGCGCCGTGCCGGTGGTCAACGAGAACGACACGGTCGCCACCGACGAGTTGCGCTTCGGCGACAACGACCGACTCGCCGCGCTCGTGGCGAGCATGCTCCATGCCCAGGTGCTGGTGCTGCTGTCGGACGTCGACGGCCTGTATCCCGCTCGTCCGTACGGTGCCGGCGGGGCCGTGGAGCCGATCGACAGGGTGGACGACTTCGCCACCCTCGACGCGCAGGTCGTCGGCCCCACGGCAAGTGACGTCGGCACAGGCGGGATGGCCAGCAAGCTCGAGGCCGCGCGAATCGCCGCCTTCAGCGGTGCCCACACCGTGATCGCGAACGCAAGGCGCCCCGACGTGCTGACCCATGTCGCCGCCGGTAAGCACCTGGGAACATGGTTCCCGCCCTCGCGCCGCAGGCCTGAGAGCCGCAAACTCTGGATTGCCTTCGCGCCGGTCCCACAGGGCCGCATCGACGTCGATTCGGGGGCCGTTCGGGCGCTGGTCGAACGTGGTTCGTCCCTGCTCGCCGCGGGCATTGTCGACGCCCACGGCGAGTTCGCCGCCGGTGATGCCGTGAACGTCGTCGGTCCGGATAACACCGTCGTCGCCCGGGGACTCACCACCTACTCCACCGATGACATCCGCCAGATCCGCGGCCGGTCCACCGAAGCGCTGGCGGCGGAACTGGGCGTGGCGTACACCCGTGAGGTGATTCACCGTGATTCCCTCGTCGTGGTGGCGTGACGGCTGCGATGCTGGGGGTCGTGCGGAAACGGCGGAGCGTGAACAGGCGCGGCGTCGCCGCGGTGGTGCTGCTCGCCCTCTGCCTCCCCGCCGCCTCGATGCCCAATGACCCGTTGGCCGACCGCCAGTACCACCTGCGGCGGGTACGCGCGTTCGAGGCGTGGGACGCCACCCGCGGACGCAAGCAGGTCATCGCGGTGCTCGACACGGGCGTCGACCGGAAACACCCCGATCTGGCCGGCCAGTTGGTTCCCGGCATCGACCTGGTCGACCGGGGTACGCCCCCCGACGATGCGAACGGCCATGGGACATTCGTCGCGGGCATCGCCGTCGCCGTCCGGAACAACAACGAGGGGGGTACCGGCGTCGCCCCGCGGGCCAACGTCATGCCGGTCCGGGTGCTCGACGACAAAGGCAGGGGTACCTCCGATGTCGTTGCCGAAGGCATCAGGTGGGCGACCCGTGAGGGTGCGACGGTTATCAACCTCAGCCTGGCCGACGTCCCGGGCCAGGCACGCGCTCCCACAAATCTGATCACCACCGACGTCGAACTCGCCATCCGACAGGCGGTCCTCCACGGTGTCGTCGTCGTCGCGGCTGCGGGCAACGAGGGCGAGAACAGCACCCCGTACAACCGTGACCTGCCGGCGGTGGTCGTCGGTGCGACCACCCGCCGCGACCGCGTCTGGGAGCACTCGAACTACGACGATCGGACGCTGTTCGCGCCCGGTGTCGGCATCATCTCCACGTACGTGGCCACGCCCTACGCGGCGGCGGACGGCACGTCGTTCGCGGCACCCATGGTGGCCGCTGCTGCAGCGCTTCTCCGCAGTGACGGATTCACGGAATCCGAGACCAGACGACGGTTGACCAGGACGGCTCGTCCGGTGGGACGTGGAGCCGGCCGCGTCGACGTCGCTGCGGCGCTCGGCGTGGCGAAACGCGTACGGACCGAGCCACGCACCGCCGATGACGCCCAAACGTCGCCGTCGAAGCGTCGCCCCGGACAGCCGCGACCCGTCCCGCAGCCCTCGCCGGTCGAATCCGTGCCGCAGCGCGGCGAACCGCCGCCGAGCGTGTCGGAGGACGCCCAGGAAGACGATCCGGGACCGGAACGGCGCAAGGTGGCGGCCGTCCCGGGGACCACAGAGGGACAGGCGAGCCCGTCGCCGGTCCCGGAGCCGACCGCCGGCGGCGAGGGAGCTCTCGGGCAGGGGCCGGCACAACCGCCACCGAGCCCGGCTCCGGTGTGGCCGATCGGAGTCGCCGGCGTCCTGCTGTTCTCCTTGACCGTCGCCCTTGCCGGCTACCTCACGGCGCGCCGGTCAGTCTGAGCGGGGGAAGGGCGGTGGCCCGTTGGCATTGCGCCACAGCGTGTCATCCGCCACCTGCAGGACCAGCCGTGACAGCAGGTCGGGGGTGACCTCGAGCAGTCGCCACAGTTCGACGGCGTTGCCGACCCCGGTGTGCCAGCGGGCCAGTACCTCGTCGTCGTCACGGTCGAGCTCCACGAGCAACGACCTGGCGGGTGTCATCTGTCGCGTCGAGATCTTCGCGAGAAATTCCTCGCCCGACTGGGTCCACCCTGTACGCACGATGAAGCTGGTCGGCGATGCCCTCTTGAGCTGCTTCGCCAGTGATGAGAGATGCTCGGCGAGTTCGGCATGGCGGGCGTTGCGTTCCTGCTGGAGCCGTTGCGCCTCGCTGCGTTGCGCCTCCTCCTGGGCCGCTCGTACGCGGTCCATCTCGGCTTCCGCCTCCGCGCGCTGACGCTCCAGGTCGGCGTTGCGGGCGAGTTGTTCGGCCAGTGCCGCCTCGAAGTCACTCATCGCACCGATTCTGCCCTGTCCGCGGCGAAACCGCCCCCCGAGGCAGTCGGTAGCATCTGCAACAGCCCTGCGACACTCACGGGAGGTTCGCCGTGTCCGCTGTTCTGCCTCTGTGCGCGGCCGCCAAGGCCGCGGCGCCAGCGATGGCGCGCGCCTCTGCCGCGCAGCGCAACGCAGCCCTCGAGGCGATGGCAGCGGCTCTGGAGGCCGCGCAGGCGTCAGTCCTCGCCGCCAACGAAAAGGACGTCGGCGCCGCACGTGCCGGGGGGACGAGCACGGCGATGATCGACCGGCTGACGCTGACGCCGCAGCGGATGACCGCGATCTCCGACGCGCTCCGCGAGCTGGTGACCGCGAAGGACCCGGTCGGCGAGGTCGTCCGGGGGTTCGCGCTGCCCAACGGCCTGCAGGTACGCCAGATCAGGGTGCCGCTGGGCGTCATCGCGATGGTGTACGAGGGCCGCCCGAATGTGACGGTCGACGCCGCGGGCCTGGCGGTCAAGAGCGGCAATGCCTGCGTGCTGCGGGGTTCCTCGAGCGCCATCCACTCCAACACCGCGCTGGCCGGAGTGCTGCGGGAGGCGCTGTCCGGCTGCGGGCTTCCCGCCGACGGCGTGTGCCTGATCGAGGACACGTCCCGGGAGTCGGTGAAAGAGCTCACCCGCGCCCGTGGCTTGATCGACCTGCTCATCCCGCGCGGCGGCGCGGGCCTCATCCAGTCCGTCGTCGCCGACTCGCAGGTACCGGTCGTCGAGACGGGCGTCGGCAACTGCCACGTCTACGTCGATCGCGCGGCCGACCTGGACATGGCCGAGGCGATCATCCTCAATGCGAAGGTGCAGCGTCCCAGCGTGTGCAACGCGGCCGAGACGCTGCTGGTGCACCGTGCCGTGGCCGAGGCCTTCCTTCCCCGCGTCGCCGAGGAGCTTCGGCAGGCAGGGGTGGAGCTCGTGGGCGACACCGCCGCCCAGCAGCTCGCCGGCGCCGGCCCCGCGACCGACGCCGACTGGGACACCGAGTTCCTCGATCTGCGGCTGTCTGTGCGCGTCGTCGACGACATCGACCAGGCCATCGGCCACATCGCCCAGCACGGGACGCTGCACACCGAGGCGATCGTCACCGAGGACAGGTCGGCCGCACGCCGGTTCGTCACCGACGTCGACGCCGCTGCGGTCATGGTCAACGCCTCCACGCGATTCACCGACGGCGGCGAGTTCGGGTTCGGCGCCGAGATCGGCATCTCGACGCAGAAACTGCACGCGCGCGGGCCGATGGGGCTGCAGGAGCTGACGACGACGAAGTACGTCGTGGAAGGTGACGGTCAGGTGCGAGAATGAGCGTCTTCTCGGATCCGGCGGAAGTCGGCAAGCGGCTGGCTGACGTCGGCTACCTGCCTGACGAGTCGATCGCGACGGTCGCTTTTCTGGCGGAGCGTCTGGCCAAACCGGTGCTCGTCGAGGGTCCTGCCGGTGTCGGCAAGACCGAGTTCGCGAAGGCCATGGCGGCGGTGCTGGACGCCCGGCTCGTGCGGCTGCAGTGCTACGAAGGCCTGGACGAGGCGAAAGCGCTGTACGAGTGGAACTACTCGAAGCAGCTGCTGCGGATCCAGACGGACACCGGTGCGGGGTGGGATGCCACGCACGACGACATCTTCGGTCCGGATTTCCTGCTCACACGCCCGCTGCTGGAGGCCATCTCGTCCGAGGAGCCGACGGTTCTGCTGGTCGACGAAATCGACAAGGTCGACTTCGAATTCGAGGCGCTGCTGCTGGAGGTGCTGTCGGACTTCCAGGTGACGATCCCCGAGCTGGGAACCGTGGCCGCCAGGCGTCGCCCGTACGTCGTGCTGACGTCGAACAACACGCGTGAGCTGTCCGAGGCGCTCAAGCGCCGGTGCCTCTACCTGCACATGGACTACCCGGATATCCAACGCGAGCGGGACATCGTCACGGCTCGCGTCCCTGGCGTGTCGGAGTCGCTGGCGGATCAGCTGGTGCGCATCGTCCGCTCGCTGCGGCAGCTCGACCTGCGCAAACCGCCGGCGATCTCCGAGACACTGGACTGGGCGCAGTCGCTGCTCGAGCTCGGTTACGACTCTGTCGACGACGAGGTCGCACGGGCGACCCTGTCGGTGCTGCTCAAGCACCGCACCGACCTGACGAAGGCGCTGGCGCACCTGGACGTGCCGGCGCAGTGACGGTTCCGACCGCGGAGGAGGTTGCGGCCTCGGGGCCGGATCCCCAGCTGCGTGGCCTCCAGTCACGGTTGCTGGACTTCGCGCACGCACTGCGGCGAGCGGGCGTCCCGGTGGCGGTCAGCGACGGCCTCGACGCGATGCGTGCCACGGCGGAGGTGGACCTGCTGTCGCGCCGCCAGGTCCACGAGGCCCTCGCCGCCACGATGGTGAAGTCCGCCGGTCACCGGCCTGCCTTCGACACCCTGTTCGACGTGTACTTCCCGACGCGGCCCGGCGGTGGCGGCCACGGCGGCGAGGACGCCGAGGACCGCGACGTCGGGGAGTACCTCGAGGAACTCGTGGACCGTCTGCTCGACGGCGACGACGTCGCGATGCGCCGGCTTGCGCACGAGGCCGTGCAGAGTTTCGGGCGGGTGGAGGGCCGCGACGGCGCCCCCGAGTTCTTCGCCTACCGCGTGTTCCGCGCCATCAACATCGCGGGGATCCAGCGCCGTGCGCTGCAGCGGGCCGGACACCAGATCGACCCGCTGACCCGGCGGCTCCTGACCGACGAACTCGAACTGCGGCTGCGGCACTTCCGCGAGGAGATCGAGGCGGAGATCCGCCGCCGCATGGTCGAGCGGCGCGGCGCGGAAGACGTGGCGCGCAAACTGGTGCGTGCGCTGCCCGAGGACGTCGACTTCTTCCGCGTCACCGCTGACGAGCAGCTGGAGATGCGCCGCGCCGTGAAGCCGCTGGCCCGGCGGCTGGCGACGCGTCTGGCGGTCAAGCGCCGGCGAGCGCGCCGCGGGCGGCTGGACGTGCGGCGGACGCTGCGCCGCTCGCTGGCCAGCGGCGGCGTACCCATCGATCCGGCCTGGCGGTCCCGGCGGGTCACACGCCCGGACCTGTTGTTGATCTGCGACGTCTCCGGGTCTGTCGCCGCGTTCGCGAAGTTCACGTTGATGTTCTGCCACGCGCTGCAGGGGCAGTTCGCACGGGTTCGCAGCTTCGCCTTCGTCGACACCGTGGACGAGGTCACGCATCTGTTCGAGGAGGGCGACTTCTCCGAGGCGTTGCGCCGGCTGAACAGCGAGGCCGACCTGGTGTGGCTCGACGGTCACTCCGACTACGGCCACGCCCTCGAGCGGTTCCATGCCGGCTGGGCGGAGTCGCTCACGCCGCGGACGACGATCCTGGTGCTGGGCGACGCGCGGAACAACTACCGCGCCGCCAACGCCTGGGTTCTTGCCGATCTCAAACGCCGCGCCCGCCGCCTGTACTGGCTCAACCCGGAGCCGGCCTCGACGTGGGACACCGGCGACTCGATCGTGCGCGAGTACGCACCTCACTGCGACGACATGGTCGAGTGTCGGACGCTGCGCCAGCTGGCGAAATTCGTGGAGCGGATCGTCTGACGGCCTCTGGCCACGCCG
>WHTG01000233.1 GCA_009377835.1 Nitriliruptorales bacterium | reverse complement strand
GGCAAGTCGAGGCGGTCACGGTGCCTGACCTCGGGAACGACGCCCCCGGACGGTTCCGCGCACTAGTGCGTCCCGAAGCCTTCGTGCGCGGCGACAACGACATTACCGTCCTCCTGGTCGCGCCGGACAGCACGTTGACGCAAATCCCACCCGCGGAGAACACGTCGCGCTGAGAGGTGCTCAGCGGGCGGCGTACTGCCCCACAACCACTCGTAGGTGCCAGCCCCTCGCGCAGAGAGATCTGCGGTGACCAACCCAGTCAACAGTGCCCACAGCGCTACCGGGTCCAGCCGGCAGTTGGCGGGACCAGCAGCAGCCTCTACCCTACCCAGTTCTCCCCCACCGTCCCGGCCCGCCGGCGCGACGTAGCTCCTCACAGATCAAAGGAGGCGGTGCCACCTGTCCGCTGTTCGCCAGACCACCACCGGTGACACACAGCGGCTGCGCGAGTTCTACGACCGCGCGGCGGCCGCACGCGAGCGTTGGATGCAGCGCAACGAGTTCTACTACCAGGACGACCACCGCTACATGAAATTCCTCGTCCCCCAGGGCCTGCGGGTACTGGAACTGGGCTGCGGCACCGGACACCTCCTCGCGTCGCTACGTCCCTCTCACGGCGTCGGTGTGGACATCAGCCAGGGCATGATCGACGCGGCCCGTGCGGCGCACCCGACGCTGGAGTTTCACGTCGGCGACATGGAGGACCCCGACCTCCTCGAGAAGCTGGGTGGGCCCTTCGACGCCATCGTGATCTCCGATGCGGTCGGTCACATGCGCGACTGCCAGCGCACATTCGAGCAGCTGCACTCGGTGTGTACGCCGGACACGCGCATCATCGTCGCGTACTTCTCACAGCTCTGGCGGCCCGTGCTCAAGCTGGCGGAGTTGACGGGGCAGAAGATGCCTGTTCCGGCGCAGAACTGGCTGGCCCCGGAAGACGTCGAGGCACTGATGGAACTCGCCGAGTTCGAGCCCATCAAGCGGGAATGGCGGCTGCTGCTCCCCAAACGCCTCGGTGGCCTGGGACCACTGATCAACAGCACCATCGGGACGCTCCCGCTGGTTCGCCGACTGTCCCTTCGCCACTACGTCGTCGCCCGCCCGGCCCGCCACCTCGACCGTGGGGACTTGTCCGCGACGGTTGTCGTCCCGTGCCGCAACGAGGCCGGCAATGTCGAACCGGCGGTCGAACGGATCCCGCAGTTCTCGAGCGACCTGGAGATCCTTTTCGTGGAGGGCAACTCCAGCGACGACACCGTGCAGCGGATTCACCAGATCATTGCGGACCACCCCGACCGCAAGATCCGTTTCACGCAGCAGACCGGCCGCGGGAAGGGCGACGCCGTCCGGAAGGGTTTCGCCGAGGCAACGGGCGATGTGTTGATGATCCTCGACGCCGATCTGACCGTTCCTCCTGAGGACCTGCCGAAGTTCTTCGAGGTCATCCGCAGCGGCAAGGCCGACTACGTCCAGGGCACGCGGCTGGTCTATCCGATGGAATCGAACGCAATGCGCCCGCTGAACCTGGCGGGCAACCATGCGTTCGCGCGGATCTTCACATGGCTCCTCAACCAGCGGATCACCGACACGCTCTGTGGCACGAAGGTGCTACTCAAACGCGACTACGACCGTCTGGTCGCGAACCGTTCCTACTTCGGCGACTTCGACCCCTTCGGCGACTTCGACCTCATTTTCGGGGCGTCGAAGCTCAACCTGAAGATCCTCGAGTTGCCTGTCCGTTACGCCGAGCGGACATACGGCACGACGCAGATCTCGCGGTTCCGCGACGGCATCCTGTTGCTGCGCATGGTGGTGTTCGCGTTCCGGAAGCTGAAGGCGGTCTAGTTGGAGCGGCTGTATGAGTTGGCACGCCGCAACCACGCGGTGGCCCGCGAGGTCGTGCTCTTCCTGGTGATCGGCATCGCGAACACGGCGCTGTTCTTCGTCGTCTACAACATCCTGCGCAGCTTCATGTCACCGTTCCAGGCGAACGCGGTGGCAGTCACCGTCGGGGCGCTGCTGAGCTTCTACGCAAACCGCCGGTTCACGTTCGGCGTGCGGGGGCGGGAACGTTCGGGGCGTCAACTGGTTGAGTTCTCGATTGTCTTCGGCGTGACGCTTCTCATGTCCAGCGGCGCCCTCAAGATCCTGACAGAGATCGACCCGACGCCGTCGCGCCTCGCCGAGAATTTCGCGTTGCTGCTCGGCAGCGGCGTCGCGATCACCGCCAGGTTCCTGCTGCTGCGCCAATGGGTCTTCCGAGCGGGGCGGCACGAGCCGTCCGCGGGGGTCGAGAACGAGCACGTACTCACGTGACGGACGTCAAGCTGCGGGAACACCGTGCGCTGTGGGGGCGGAAGCCGGCGCTGCGGGGCGTCTACACCGACTGCTACCAGAGGATGGTTGCCGCCTGCAGATCCGGGCGCACCCTCGAACTGGGAGGAGGTCCCGGCAACTTCAAGACGTTTGCCGGCACGAAGGACCTGGACGTGGTGTCGACCGACATCGTGTTCACCCCGTGGCTCGATGCAGTGTGCGACGGGCACTACCTGCCTTTTGTCGACGGGGCGTTTGACAACATCGTCATGTTTGACGTGCTGCACCACCTGGCGAAGCCCCGGCTGTTCTTCGCCGAAGCGCAGCGCGTCCTCAAGCCCGGTGGGCGGCTCGTGATGGTCGAACCGGCGATCACAGCGGGGAGCCGGTTGTTCTATACGTTTCTCCACCCCGAGCCTGTCCGTATGGCGGAGGATCCGCTCGCCACCGGTCCGCCCGATCCGGATCGCGACCCCTTCGACTCGAATCAGGCCTTTCCCACCCTGTTGTTCCGTCGGCAGCGCCGCCGTTTCGAAGCCGCGTTTCCTGCTCTCGGAATACGCGCGGTTCGGTGGTTCAGCTTCCTGGCATACCCGCTCAGCGGCGGCTTCCGACCGTGGAGCCTGGTGCCGGCGCGGCTGGTGGACCCCCTGCTGCGGCTGGAAGCAGCGATTGAGCCCTACCTGGGTCGGCTCCTCGGCTTCCGCATGATCACGGTCCTTGAGCGAAGACCCGTGGCCGACGAAGCCGACCGGTGCGATCCGGGTCCCCAGGAACGAGCCGGCTGACCGGCTACGTCGACAGGTTCGACTTCTGGATCTGAACCAGGAACTGGTTGTTCGACCGCGTCGCCTTCATCTTGTCGATGAGCAGTTCCAGGGCCGCGGGACCCTCCAGCGCGTGCAGCACGCGGCGCAGCTTCCACACGATCGCGAGTTCCTCGCTGTCGATGAGCAGCTCCTCCTTGCGGGTGCCGCTGGACTCGAGGTCGATCGCCGGGAAGATGCGCTTCTGCTCAAGGCGCCGGTCCAGGCGCAACTCCATGTTCCCGGTGCCCTTGAACTCCTCGAAGATCACCTCGTCCATCTTCGACCCGGTCTCGATCAGCGCGGACGCGATGATCGTGAGGCTGCCGCCGCCCTCGATGTTGCGGGCCGCGCCGAAGAAGCGCTTCGGTGGGTACAGCGCGGAGGAGTCGACGCCGCCCGACATGATCCTCCCGCTGGCGGGGGCGGCCAGGTTGTAGGCGCGCGACAGCCGCGTGATCGAGTCGAGGAGGACGACGACGTCGCCGCCCGTCTCGACCAGCCGCTTTGCACGTTCGATCGCCAGTTCCGCGATCTGCGTGTGGTCGTCGGCGGGCCGGTCGAACGTCGACGCGATCACCTCGCCCGGGATCGACCGCTGCATGTCGGTGACCTCTTCGGGACGCTCGTCGACGAGCACCACCATGAGGTGAACCTCGGGGTTGTTCCGGGCGATCGCCTGGCCCAGTTCCTTCAGGATCGTCGTCTTCCCGGCCTTGGGCGGCGAGACGATGAGCCCGCGCTGGCCCTTCCCGATCGGCGCCATCAGGTCGATGATGCGCATCGAGATCGGGCCGTCGGGGGTTTCCAGGCCCAGCCGCTCGTCGGGAAACAGCGGCGTCATGTCCTTGAAGTCGCGGCGGTGGGGGGCCGGCGCGTTTTGGTCGACGTCGGCACCGTTCACGCTGCCGACGTGGTGCAAGCCCGGCACCTTCTCGTTCTGGCGCTGGACGCGAATCGGCCCCTCGACCAGGTCACCGCGGCGCAGGGCGTGCTTGCGGATCTGCCCCTGGGAGACGTAGACGTCCTTCTCCCCCGGCAGGTAGCCGGAGGTGCGGATGAAACCGTAGCCCTCGGGCAGGACGTCGAGCACGCCGCGGCGCACCTCGCCGGGTTCCACCCCGTCATCGTCACGTCCGCGCTGCTGTTGCGACGGCTGCGGCGCGCTGCCCTTGCTCCGGCGACGCTCACGTCGGCTGCGACGGCGGCGGCTGCCCCCGTCCTCGTCACTGCGCTGCTGTTGCTGTTGCTCGTCGCCGTCAGACGTCTGCGGGTGGGACTGCTCCGCGGCATCCTCCCGGTGCTGCTCCGTGGCGTCCTCCTGCGGCTTCTGGGGCTGCGACTGCCTCGCACGCTGTTCGTGCTGGCCGTCGTGAGC
>WHTG01000039.1 GCA_009377835.1 Nitriliruptorales bacterium | reverse complement strand
GCTCCCCTGTGTGCCAGCCCGGCCTTCAACGACGGCGCGCTGTGCGTCGGCGCCACCGACAGTTTCGAGGCGAAGGCCTGGTACTCCAACCTGACTGTGAAGCCCGACCTGCTGGCGGTCGCGGCCCCCGGCGGCCAGGGTGCGCTGTTGTGCGAGGAGGACGTGGTCTCGACAGTCCCCCCCGGCACCGAGACGGTCTGCGGTGACGACACCGTCGGCTACGACTACTACGCCGGCACATCGATGGCCGCGCCGCATGTCTCCGGCGTCGCGGCGCTGCTCTCCGCGCAAGGCAGGACCAACGCGCAGATCTATGACGTCCTGACCAGCACAGCCCGCATGCCGCTGACGGGTGCTCGTGGCGTGTACGACCCGGCGTACGGCTACGGCATCGTCGACGCCGCCGCGGCCGTGGCGACCTCTACCGGGTCAGGCACCGCCGAACCGCCGGCTGACGAGAAGCCGAAGGGCGGGAGCAACGCCAGGGGCGGCGGCCCGAAGAAGGACAAGAAGCAGCCGCGGTAGCGCACTCGCCGACGCCCGAACCCCCGCCGGCCCCCCTTCGACGCGGGGCGCCCGCTTGCCTCGGGCCCCGATCACCGGCACCCTCCCCTCCCGATGGACCCGACCTGGCGATCTCGCCTGCTCGTGGCCGCCATAGCAGTGGTCGCCCTCGCCGCCGTCGTTCTGGCGGTGCGGCTGTCTGGCGACCGCGACCAGCCAGCCGCAGCACCGATCCCTGCACCCACCGCGTCGCCCACGACGGCGTCGACGCCGCAACCGACACCGCAACCCGGTCCGTTCAAGGTGACGCTACGCGGCGTCAAGGAGCAGCCTCTGGACCGCTCGAACATGTATGGCCGCAAGCCCGGCACGCGCCGGAAGCTCGCTCGCCAATCCGCGGGCAAGGCGGTCAACCTCCTCGAGCGGTACCTCAACACAGTGTTCGCCAGGCCGACGACACGGTCGAAGCCGCAGGTCCTCAAGACCGTGCTGACCAGGCGCGCGCGCCGGGAGTTGCGGCCCCGTGACCGCGCCGCGCTGGGGGTGCGCGGCCCGGCGATCGCCGGCGGCCGAAAGCCACGCGCAGTCGCCCGCGTGACCGTCCTCCACGACGGCCGGCGCGTGTCGGCCATGACTCTGCGGTTCCGCGCGGCGATGAAGGTCGTCACCGCGACCGGGAAGAGAACTGCACTGCGGCAACGCGGCGTCTTCGTGCTCATGCGGCCGGACAAACAGTGGCGGATCGACATGATCGATGTGGAGCTTGTCCCGCCCGAGCGCGGCCCTCCGAAGGAAGCACAACCCGCCGATCCCCCGCCCACGTCGACCGAGGCCGCACAATCGTGAACCGTCTCGCCGCGACAACCGCTGTTGCCCTGGTGCTGATCCTGGGGGCGAACGTCACCCTGGCCGCGCAGGCACGCCGTGGGCAGGTACGCACGACCTGGAACGACGACCGCATCCTGACGATCCTCGTGATCGGATCCGACACAGGTCTGCCGCGGCGGGGCAACCCCCTCCGGGGCAGAGCCGACGCGATCCACATCATCGCCGTCGACACAAGGAAGCGACGGGCAACCATCGTCGACATCCCGAGGGACTCCAACATCGGCGGCACGAAGGTCAACGCGCACCTCAGCCGGGGCGGGCCCACAGCACTGAAATCCGTCCTCTCGCAGTACACCAACATCAAGCTTGACTACTACGCGCTGACGTCGTTCCGCGGGCTGCGCGGGTTGGTTCGAGGCTTGGGCGGTGTCCCCGTGACCCTCAACCGCCCGATCAGGGACTCCGCGTCGCGCGCGAGTCTCCGTCAGGGCAGACAGCGGCTGGACAGCTTCGATGCGCTGGCCTTCTCGCGGGCCCGCAAGACGATCCCAGGTGGGGACTTCGGCCGCACGAAGCACCAGGGGGCCCTTCTTCGTGCGGCGCACCGCAAGCTGCGCGACCAACAGCTCGACCTGCTCGCGATGACGAGGCTGATCGGCATATTTGCCCGCAACACCGCCACCGACATCCCCCGCGCGGAACTGTTCCGGATGGCGGCGCTAGCAGTGTCCATCAAACCGAAGAACGTCAAGCAGGTCGCCCTCAGCGGACCGACGGGACTCGCCGGCGGCCAGTCGATCGTGCACCTGCGCTCGGGATCTGCCTTCTCAGACATCCGCAAGCGCCGCATCGGACGCTGATGCGCGCACCAACACCGGCGAGAATTTCCTTGCCGTGGGTGAGTACGAGGCGGATCATCGACGGTGATCGTCGGGTGCGGGCCCGGTGCGTGATGGAAGGTCCGAAGACATGCTGTCCGACTGCCAAGCTGCAACGATGTTGCCCGTCAGCGATCTTCACCGGGCCCGCGGGTTCTACGAGGACACGCTGGGGTTCAAGCCGGTTCTCGAACGTGATGACATGGTCCAGTACGCAGCCGCCGGCACCCCGTTTGGCGTCTTCGTGTCCTCGGGACGGTCCGACGGGTCGTTCACCCAGATGTCGTTCGGGGCGGCCGACTTCGACGCACAGATCGCGGACCTGCGGGCGCGGGGTGTGAAACTGGAGGAGTACGACCTCCCCGGAATCAGGACCGAGAACGGGGTCGCCGAGTTCGAGGGAGACCGGATCGCCTGGTTCAAGGATCCCGAGGACAACCTCCTCGCGATCAGTTCGATGCCGCAAAGCTGACCCGCGGTCGCCCGCGTCCCCCCGTCGCGGGCGGCCACCCTCCGTCAGTCAGCCGGCCGCAGGTGGTGCACGTCTCCGGTGTGCACCGCAACCGTCTGGCCGTCCCGCGATTGCACCAGCAGCGCACCTGAGGAATCGACATCTGTGGCCAGACCCTGGAGCATGGTCCCGCGCCATCCCCGCTCCACACGCACACGGCGCCCCAGGGTGGCGCAGCGCCGGCGGTAGGAGTCGAGGAAGTCCGCCGGCAGCTCCTGCCACTGCTCGTAGCGGCGGCTGAAGATCCCGATCAGGCCTGCCAACAGCCGCCACCGGTCGACATCCCGACCCGCAACTTCGGCCAGGGACGTCGAATCCCGCAGCTCGTCGGGCCGGTGCACCTCGCGCCAGTCGACATTCACCCCGACACCGACGATCACGGCACCGTTGACGCCTTCGACGAGGATCCCTGCGGCCTTGCGCCCCGTCACCAGCAGGTCATTCGGCCACTTCAGGGCGACGTCGAAGTCCGGCAGGTGCCGTTCGACGGTTTCCGCCAGGACGAGAGCGGTCAGCAGCGGAAGCAACGCGTGAGTTGTCACCGGGGTTACAGGCCGCAGCACCAGCGAGAACAGCAGCGACGTGCCCGCCGGCGCAACCCATGATCTGCCGTGACGACCGCGCCCCGCGCTCTGCTCGTCCGCGACAACCAGCAGCCCTTGCGCCGCGCCACCGGACGTCTGCCGTACCGCTATCGCGTTCGTCGAGTCGCAGCGGGCGAACCACTGCATGTCCGTGACGATGGAAGGGCCGTGGACAAGGCTGGAAACCAGCGGCGGGGGAGGCGGGGACATGGGTGACATCCTCGCAGTCGGTGGTTTGGGGACCACCTCCTAGAATCCGCGCCCGGACTCCGCTCAAGCAGCGCAGCGGTAGCGGTCCAACAGACGATCTTGGGAGAGCCGCGTGGCGAACACCACGAAGGAGAAGTTGGAAGAACTCCGCAGGCGGGTTCACGAAGCGGAGCACGCCGGTTCCGAGCGTGCAGTCTCCAAACAGCATGCGAGGGGGAAGCTGACGGCGCGGGAGCGGATCGACCTGCTGCTCGACGACGGCTCCTTCGAGGAGACCGACAAGCTCGCGGTTCACCGCGCGACCGGGTTCGGCCTGGAGGACAAGGGGGTTCCGGGGGACGGCGTGATCACGGGCTGGGGCGCTGTCGACGGCCGGAGGGTGTGCGTCTTCAGCCAGGACTTCACTGTGTTCGGCGGATCTCTCGGTGAGGTGTTCGCCGAAAAGATCGTCAAGATCATGGACCTCGCGCTGAAGATGGGGGTCCCGCTCATCGGCCTGAACGACTCGGGTGGCGCGCGGATCCAGGAGGGCGTGGTGTCGTTGGGCGGCTACGGCGACATCTTCTACCGGAACGTCAAGTCGTCGGGGGTCATCCCGCAGATCTCCGCCATCATGGGGCCGTGCGCCGGGGGCGCCGTCTACTCCCCGGCGATGACCGACTTCATCTTCATGGTGAAGGACACCTCGCACATGTTCATCACCGGCCCGGAGGTCATCAAGACCGTCACCGGCGAGGACGTGTCGTTCGAGGAACTCGGCGGCGCGATGAGTCACAACTCTAAGTCGGGCGTCGCGCACTTCGCGGCCGACGACGAGCCGACGTGCATCGACGACATCAAGCACCTGCTGTCGTTCCTACCGGCGAACAATCTCGAGGAGCCACCGCGACTGGAGCCGCTGGATCCTGCGGACCGCGTCGACGAGACGCTCGACGACTTCATGCCGGACTCCCCGAACGTCCCCTATGACATGCGCGAGATCATCACCCGCGTCGTCGACGACGAGGAGTTCTTCGAGGTCCAGCAGTTCTGGGCCGAGAACATCGTCTGCGGGCTCGCGCGCTTGGACGGGTATCCCGTGGGCATCGTCGCGAACCAGCCCACCCACCTGGCGGGCGTCCTCGACCTCGAATCGTCACAGAAGGCGGGACGCTTCGTCCGCACCTGCGACGCCTTCAACATCCCGATCGTCACCTTCGTGGACGTACCTGGCTTCATGCCGGGGACGTCGCAGGAGTGGGGCGGGATCATCCGCCACGGCGCGAAACTGCTGTATGCCTACTGCGAGGCGACGGTTCCGAAGATCACCGTCATCGTGCGCAAGGCCTACGGCGGTGCGTACGACGTGATGGGATCGAAGCACGTCGGTGCGGACGTCAACCTGGCGTGGCCCAGCGCGGAGATCGCCGTGATGGGTCCCCAGGGAGCGGTCAACATCCTGTTCCGCAAGGAACTCGAGGAGGCCGAGCAGGCGGGCGTGGACCCCAACGAGCGGCGCGCCGAACTCGTCGAGCAGTACAACACGGAACTCGCCAACCCTTGGAAGGCGGCGGAACGCGGCTACCTCGACGGGGTCATCGAGCCGTCGCAGACGCGGCCCGCGCTGATCAGCTCGCTGCGCTTCACCATCACCAAGCGCGTGCCGCGCCCGGCGCGACAGCACGGAAACATCCCGCTGTGAGCGGTCTGCGCGACGGCACCCGCATCGCGATCGCCGGCCGTCCCACGCCGGAGGAAATCGCGGCGGTGGTGGTGGCACTCGACGAAGCGCTCAAGCGATCGGACAACTCCGCCGCCGGACGCAGCGGCTGGCTCGAGGCGGCTCGGCGGGAGGCCGTCGGCGGTCTGGTGGTGCGCGCTCGCACCGAGCTCAGTCCCTGACCTATTCGACGGTGAGTTCGCCGTTCATCGAGGCGTCGTGGCCTGGGACGCTGCAGATGTACTCGTGGGTGCCAGGTTCGAGCTCAATCTCGCCCTCGGCGGTCTGACCGCCCTGGGCCTCGACGATCGTCTCACCGTCGATCGTGACGTTGTGAACAGCCTGGCCGTTGTTGACCAGTGTGATGGTCTGCGGACCGGCGGGCAGCGAGGCGGGCGCGCTCTCGAAGTCGATGTCAACGGCGACCCAGGTGGCCTCCGCGCCGCCGCCGTCCGTGGCGCCCTCCGTGGCAGCCGCTGCGGTGCGTTCGTCGGCGGGGACCTGTTCCTGCGACGTCACCTCGGGTGCCTGCCTGGAGCATGCGGCAAGGGCAAGTATCGCGAAAACCAGGGCCAGAACGCGTCGCATCGGGGCTGCTCCCTGCAGTTGGCAATTTGTGATTCCACGCACAAGTACATTCTCGCCGCCGGCGGGTGACGCCGCAACGCCGCGACCGCACCCGTTCGTACGAGGGACCCCGCGGCCCAGACGCACTAGCATGCCGCTGGCCTCTCACAGAACAGGACGCTGCTGATGTTCGACGCCGTGCTGGTTGCCAACCGTGGCGAGATCGCCCTGCGCGTGCTGCGCGGCTGCCGCGAGTTGGATATCCGGACGATCGGCGTGTTCTCCGAGGCGGACAGGGACGCCCCCTGGCTGCGGGCGGCCGACGAGGCGCACCTGCTGGGCCCGGAGGCACCAGCCGAGAGCTACCTGAACATCGAGCGGGTCCTCGACGTCGCGACGAGCGCGGGCGCGAGCGCGATCCATCCCGGCTACGGCTTCCTGGCCGAGAACGCCGACTTTGCCCGCGCCGTCACGGACGCAGGACTGACCTGGATCGGACCGCCGCCCGAGTCGATCGTCCAGATGGGCGACAAGCTGTCGGCCCGCAGGGCTGCCGAGGCGGCGGGCTGTCCGGTCGTGCCTGGCACGCTGGAACCGACGCAGGACCCCGACGTCGTTCGCCAGTTCGCCGCGGAGCATGGATTTCCGGTCGCGATCAAGGCCGCGTACGGCGGTGGCGGCCGCGGGCTGAAGGTCGTCCGCGACGACGACGGCCTGGTCGAGGCACTCGAGGGTGCACAGCGGGAGGCGGTCACCGCGTTCGGTCGTGGCGAGGTGTACGTCGAGCGCTACCTCACGCGGCCCCGGCACATCGAGATCCAGGTCCTGGCCGACACGCACGGCACCTACCTGTGGCTCGGCGAGCGTGACTGCTCGTCGCAGCGCCGGCACCAGAAGCTCATCGAGGAAGCACCCGCCCCCGGATTCGATCCGGACATACGCCGGGCGATGGGCGACGCTGCGGTGCGGGTGTCCGAGCAGGTCGGGTACGAAGGCGCCGGGACCTGTGAGTTCCTCTACGAGGACGGCGACTTCTACTTCCTGGAGATGAACACACGGCTGCAGGTGGAGCACCCCGTCACGGAGCTCGTCACCGGGCTGGACCTGGTGCACTGGCAGCTGCGGATCGCCGCGGGCGAACCGCTGCCCTTCGGGCAGGAGAACGTCGTGCTGCGCGGCCACGCGATCGAGGCTCGCATCAACGCCGAGAACGTGGCGATGAATTTCGCTCCCGCTGCCGGACTGATCACGGGATGGCAGCCGCCATCGGGAGCGGGGGTCCGAGTCGACGCCGGTGTCGAGGAGGGCTGGGAGATCCCCCGCAGCTACGACTCGCTCATCGCCAAGCTGATCACGTACGGCAGCGACCGCGACGATGCGCGCCGGAAGATGATCCGGGCGCTCGACGAGTTCGTCGTCGAGGGGGTCCCCACGACGATCGACTTCCACCGCTTCGCGATGAGACAGCCCGATTTCATCGACGGCAACGTCTCGACGGTGACCGTCGAGCGGGAGTGGGACCTGTCGCCGATCGCCGCCGCGGAGCCGGCCACCGCCGGCGCGGGGGCGCAGACGGCGTCGCGAACTCTCACCGTGGAGGTCGGCGGCAAGCGGTTGGAGGTCGCGCTGTTCGAGCCGGATGCTGCCGACGGAGCACCCGCCACGGCCCGCCGCGAACGGCGCTCTGCCCGCGGCGCGGGCAAGCAGCGCTCGGGAGGGACGGCCACCGAGACGCTCATCGCGCCGATGCAGGGCACCATCGTCAAGACGGTCGTGGACGTCGGGCAGAGCGTCGCCGCAGGCGACCTGATCCTGGTTCTGGAAGCGATGAAGATGGAGAACCACATCTCCGCGCACCGCGACGGCGTGGTGACACAGCTGCATGTCGAAGCCGGTCAGGTGGTCGACTCCGGCGAGGCGCTGGCGACGATCGAGGATCAGGGCGGCGACCGCACGGTGGAGCCGCTCGAGACGTCCTAACATCCCGCCCCAACCGACCGCATGCCGGCTTGATCACCCGCCTCTCACGTGCGCGGCCGGTCGACAAGCCGCGACAGCACGATCACGCTCTCGGTGTGGTCCACGTTGGGCTCGTTGCGGACGCGCTCGATCGCCTGCTCCAGGTGGCCGATGTCGGTAGCGAGCATGTGGATGAGCGCGTCGGCCGCCCCTGAGATCGTGCACGCGTCAACGACCTCGGAGACCCGCTCCAGGCTCCGCCGCAGTTCGTTCGGCGCGACTGTGCCTTTGCAGTAGACCTCCACATATGCCTCCGTCGTCCAGCCCAGCGCCGCGGGGTCGATCACCGCGGTGAACCCCTTGATCGCGCCCGTCTCGACCAGCCGGTCGACGCGGCGCTTCACCGCGGGTGCCGACAGTCCCACCTCGGAACCGATCTGGGCGTACGTCGAACGCGCGTTGTCCAGCAGCGCGCCCATGATCTGGCGGTCGAGCTGATCCATGCGGCCCTCCTGGCCTCTCGCATCAAACCGCTGCTCTTCGGCGGAACTGCGCAACAGATTGCATACATACGCGCAACGTTTAGTGATTGTATGCGCTAACGGCACCGCTTACGGTGGGACCACACCAACCCCTTCCGCTCGAGGAGCTCCGTTGTGACCGCTCTTCTCCTGCCGGCACCTGCCGCCGCCACACCCCAGCGCAGTGCCCGTGGGCGCCGCTACCTGATGTGCCCGCCGACCTACTTCGAGGTGAGCTACGCGATCAACCCGTGGATGGACCTCAACTGCGCGGTCGACGTGGCGCTGGCCAACCGCCAGTGGGAGGTGCTGCGCCAGACGTATCTGGCGCTCGGGCACGACGTCGATGTCATCACGCCGGAGCCGGGCCTGCCGGACATGGTGTTCGCCGCGAACGGCGGGCTCGTCATCGAAGGGCGCGCCATGGGTGCCCGCTTCGCCTACGAGGAGCGCCATGCAGAGGGTCCCGCGTACCTCGCGTGGTTCGAGGGGGCCGGGCTGAAATCGGTGACGGATGCGGTGCACGTCAACGAGGGCGAAGGCGACTTCCTCGTGGTCGACGACCTGGTGCTGGCGGGGACCGGCTTCCGCACGGTCCCCGGCGCCCACGCGGAAGTCCAGGAGCTCTTCGGCATGCCCGTGATCTCGCTGGAGCTGATCGACCCGCGCTTCTACCACCTGGACACCGCCCTGACGGTGCTCGACGAGCGCACCATCGCGTACTATCCCGGCGCGTTCAGCGAGGGCAGCCGCGAGGTTCTCCGCCGCCTGTTCCCGGACGCCGTCATCGCCGACCACGAGGACGCCGCAGCCCTGGGCCTGAACGCGGTGTCCGACGGCCTCAACGTCGTTCTGTCCCACGGCGCCGTCGCGCTGATGGACGAGCTGCGTGCACGGGGTTACAACCCGATCGGAGTTGATCTGTCAGAGTTGACCAAGGCCGGCGGAAGCGCCAAGTGCTGCACTCTGGAGATCCGGGCATGATCCTCGCCATCAACGACACCGCACCTGTGCCGACCGGGTTCTCCGCGGACGCGCACATCGAACTCGCCGAGCAGCATGCGGCGCAGACCTACGCGCCCCTCCCGGTCGTCGTGTCGTCTGCACGTGGGTCATGGGTGACCGACGTCGACGGTACCCGCTACCTCGACTGCCTGGCGGCCTACTCCGCCGTCAACTTCGGCCACAGCAATCCCGAGATCCTCGCAGCGGCACGTGAGCAGCTGGAAAAGGTGACGCTGGTCAGCCGGGCGTTCCACCACGACCAGTTCGGGCCGTTCTGTGCGGAGCTGTCGACCCTCGTCGGCAAGGAGGTGGTGCTGCCGATGAACACGGGCGCCGAGGCGGTGGAGACCGGCATCAAACTGGCCCGCAAGTGGGGGTACGAGGTCAAGGGCGTCCCGGACGGCCAGGCGAACATCGTCGTCGCGGGCGGCAACTTCCACGGCCGCACGACGACCATCATCAGCTTTTCCGACGACGACAGCGCGCGCGCCGGGTTCGGTCCCTACACCCCCGGATTCCGCACGGTGCCGTACGGCGACATCGGGGCTGCCACCGCGGCCGTCGACGAGCACACCGTCGCCGTCCTCGTCGAGCCGATCCAGGGGGAGGCGGGCGTCATCGTGCCGCCCGCGGACTACCTGCGCCGGATCCGCGACCTGTGCACCCACCACCGCGTCCTGTTCATCGCCGACGAGATCCAGTCGGGGCTCGCGCGCACGGGCACGACGCTGGCGTGCGAGCACTTCGGCGTCGTCCCGGACGTCATCCTGCTCGGCAAGGCACTCGGCGGCGGCGTGGTGCCGGTGTCGGCGGTGCTTGCGGACGCGGACATCATGGGAGTGCTGCGCCCGGGTCAGCACGGCTCCACGTTCGGCGGCAACGCGCTGGCATGCGCCGTCGGCCGCAGCGTCGTCCGCATGTTGTCGACGGGTGAGTTCCAGGAACGCGCGAGGGTGCTCGGCCACCACCTGCAATCCCGGCTGCGCCGGCTGATCGGCTCCGGCGTGACCGAGGTCCGTGGCATCGGAATGTGGGCGGGCATCGACATCGATCCTTCGCTGGGTACGGGCCGAACGGTGTGCGAAGGCCTCATGCGCCACGGCGTGCTGGCCAAGGACACGCACGGCTCCACGCTCCGCCTGGCGCCACCCCTGGTGATCGACCAGCCCGAAATCGACTGGGCCGTCGACCAGCTCGCAGCGGTCCTGGCAGAACTGGGGTAGAACGGGGGCAGTCATGAGCCCTGACGACGCGCGAAGCTTTGTCGCGCAGCACCACCGCGCGGTGATGATCACGCGCCGTGGCTCCGGTGGTCTGCAAACGTCGCCGGTGACGGTCGGCGTCGACGACGACGCAAGGATCGTCATCAGCAGCCGCGAGACGGCCTACAAGGTCCGGAACCTGCGCCGCGATCCCGCCGTCACGCTGTGCGTGTTCACCGACCGGTTCTTCGGGCCGTGGGTCCAGATCGACGGCACCGCCGAGTTGGTGCCGTTGCCGGCCGCCATGGACGGCCTGATCGACTATTACCGTCGCATCAGTGGGGAGCACCCCGACTGGGACGACTACCGCCAGGCGATGGTGGACGACCAGCGGCTGCTGATCCGCGTGACGGTCGAGCGGGCCGGACCGTCACACGAAGGCTAGCCAGGGCGCGCGCACCCGCGGGATAATCCACCGCCGAGGAGGCGATGACATGGGCGGGAATCGGCTGGCCGGCATTCCGGGCTTTGGAATCGACCAGGTCGCCGCGGCCGCCGCGGCTGACCCCGACGTGCTGCGGCTGGAGAACCTCGACACCGACCTGCGGCCCCACCCAGATGCCGTCGCCGCGACGGCGGCGGCGCTGGACACGCCTGAGGGCAACAGCTGGCTGCCGTTCACGGGGAAGGTCGCCATGCGCGCCGCGGTCGCACGGCAGCTGCGCGACCGCAGCGGGGTCGACTACGACCCGGCGACGCAGATCGTCATCACCTGCGGCGAGGGGGATGCGATGGTCGACGCGCTGTTCGTCACCACCGACCCCGGCGACGAGGTAATTGTCACCGATCCGACGTATGCGGGGATGATCAACCGGGTGCGAATCGTGTCGGCGGTCCCCCGGTTCACGCCGCTGACGTACGCCGACGGTGCATGGCACCTCGACCTCGACGCTTTGCGCTCGGCGGTCACGCCAGGTACCCGTGCGTTGTTCGTCGCCAATCCCGGCATGCCGACGGGCAACGTCATCACCCGCGACGAGTGGGACGCGGTCGCGGCCGTGTGCCGCGAGCACGACCTCTGGCTCATCTACCTGGCCTGGATGGAGAAGATCCTCTACGACGACCGCGAGTACGTTCACCCCGCCTCGCTTCCCGGAATGGCGGACCGTGTCGTGACGGTCGGCACTGTGTCCCTCGAACAGCGCATGATCGGCTGGCGTATCGGATGGGTCGCCGTACCCGACAGGCTGGGCAGCGACATCGCGCGGGCACACATCTACAACGGGCTGACCCCCGGAGGAATCGCGCAGGCGGGAGCCGTCGCAGCCCTGGTCGCACCGGAGGAAGACCTCGCCCGGGCGGTTGCGGAATGGGAACGACGGCGCAACGTGGTGGTCGAGCAACTCGAGGGCCTTCCCGTCAGGCGCTCGTCCGGGGGGTGGTCGATGCTGGTCGACGTCGGCGAGCTGGACCTGGACGCCGCTGAGGTGTCGGCGGCGCTGCTCGGGCAGAAGGTCGCGGCGACACCGATGACGGCATGGGGCCAGTCCGTGGGCCCGCGGCACGTCCGCATCGTCTACAGCCGGGAGCCCGTGGACCGCCTGGCGCTGCTCGGCAGCCGGTTCCAGGCTGCCGTGGCGCGGCTCACCTAACCGCGCGCGCTCACCCGGTCGTCGTCCACGACCGACGCCCGCCGGCGCCGCAGCACGGTCGGGAGCGACGTGGCGATCATCGCCACCACCATCGTGACGAGAAGGTTCCCCGTCGCCGCCCCGGCGGTTCCCGCAAGGATTGCGACCGCCAGGCGCCACCCGCGCAGGTCCGCCACCAGCCACGCGTGTCGCACACCGGCGTATGCCAGCAGGGCAGCAAGCACCGCCGGCGGGAGCTGCCCCAGGACCGCCGGCGCTTGGTCGCCGAAGGTGACACCCAGCGCGATGAGAGCCCCGCCCAGCAGCAGGCTCATCCCTGCGGTCCTCGCACCGAGTCGGTAGTGTGCCGTCAGGCCCGACGACCCGTGGCACATCGGCATGCCGCCGATCATCGACACGACGATGTTGCCGATGCCGGCGCTGCGGCAGACAGCCCGAGGGGTGACGGCACGGGCGCGGTCACCGAACGTGCGGCGCGCGACGTCCGTCACGGCGACAACCGCGTTGCCGAAGGTGAGCGGAAGTTGTGGCAGCACCAGCAGGAACGCGGCAGTGACAAACGCCTGACCGCCCGGCAGTCCCGGCAACGACCACCGCAGCGGCGATGTCGCGGCGGGAGCAGTGGCGTCGAAAACCGCGGGCGGGTCGAACGCGAGCCGCGAGGCGGCCACGATCAGCAACAGACCGACGCCCAACTGCAGGGCGCGGATGACGGTGGGGGTGAACACGCGGCTGATGTGATCCGCCGTGCGCCCGAGCGAGAGTACGAGAAGGACAGCGCCGATGATCAGCCCTGCGGCCATGATCACGTCGGCGTCCAGCTGCCGCGCGACCGCCACCGCGGTCAACGCCTTGAGCGGCTGCACCGGGAACGGCAGGCCCGACCAGGCGCCAGACGCGATCACCAGTGCGCCGGCGCCGACCAGAACCGTCCCGCCCGACAACCCGTTGACGAGTACCAGCGCTGCCGCGAGAGGGATCAGGATGCCCAGATCGGCGACCGCGCCCGTGACCTCGCCGGGCCCGATGGCGAAACGTGCACGAGCCTTCATGGTTCGGGGTTGTACTCCCCCGCCGGCTCGCCGAGCAGCAGCCGCGCCGTCTCCTGCAGCGAGCCGGACATCGACGGGTAGATCGAGAACGTCTGCGCCAGCTGCTGAACCGTCAGCCGGCTGTTGACCGCGACGGTGATCGGCATGATCAGGTCGCTGGCCCCGGCGCTCACAACCGTTCCGCCGAGCACCGTCCCCGATCCCTGCATCGCGTGGATCTTGACGAATCCCTCGGTGTGCTCGGCCATCTTCGCGCGGGGATTGCCCTGCAACGGCAGGTGCACCGTGTGCATCGGGACATCAGACTCCTGCGGATCCAGACCGACGCTGGCGACCTCCGGCGACGTGAAGATGCAGGCCGCCACCGCGTCCCAGCGGATCGGCGACACGGCCTGTCCCAGGGCGTGCCACATGGCGTTGCGGCCCTGCATCGCGGCGACGCTCGCGAGCATCATGTGCCCGGTGACGTCGCCGGCCGCGTAGATGGTACGGACATTCGTGCGGCTCACGCCGTCGACGGGAATCGCGCCGTTGTCCTGCACCTCGACGCCCGCCGAGTCCAGACCGAGGCCGTCGGTGTAGGGCACCTGGCCGATGCAGTACAGGACGTGCGTGCCCTCGACCCACTCCTCGCCGCCCGGCGCGACCTCACCTGCCCGGGACGGCGCGACCTTCACGCGCACGCCGTCAGCGGAACGTTCCATGTCGACGGCGCGCTTGCGGCGGTGGATCATCGCGCCCCAGCGCTCGAAGCTGTCCTCGATCACCGCTGCTGCGTCGGGATCCTCTCCGGGCAGAACCTGCTCACGGCTGGAGATCAGATGCACCTCCGAGCCGAAGCGGGCGAATGCGTGTGCGTACTCGGCGCCCGTGGCACCCGACCCGACGACGATCAGGCGCGGCGGCAGTTCCCGCAACGAGAACAGCTCCCGCGACGTGAAAACCCGCTCCGCGTCCGGCTCGGAGAACTTCAGGGTCCGCGGCTTGCTCCCGGTAGCGACGAGGACGACGTCCGCCTGCAGCGTCGCGGACCCGCCCTCGGCCCTGTCGACCTCCACCGTTTCGCGGTCCGAGAGCCTGCCGATCCCCTGGACGTACCGGACACCGGCCTTCTCGACCTTCTGGGTGATGTCGCGTGACTGGTTCTCGGCGAGCGACTGCACGCGGTCCATCACCGCCGCCATGTTCACGCTCGCGGTTCCTGCGATGTCGTCCTGGTCCTGCGTGTCGCGCACGCCGAGCCGATACGCCGACTGCATCCACCCCATCGCCTCGGCCGAAACGATCATGGCTTTCGATGGCACGCAGTCCCACAGGACGCTGTTTCCGCCGAGGCCCTCGTTGCACACGATGGTGACATCCGCCCCGTGGTCCGCGGCCACGAGCGCCGCCTCGTAGCCCCCCGGGCCGCCACCGAGTATCACGATGCGCGTCGTGTCAGGCATCAGGGGGATGTCCTCCCGCTGCGCTGCCTGAGGACACGACGTCCACCGCTGGGCTTCCTGACATGACGATGAAGCCTAGAGGGCCGTGTGGCAGGCTGCCCGTCGTGGACGACCTCGCCGCGCTGGATCACCGCCATGTCTGGCATCCCTTCACCGACATGGCCGCATGGGTCGACGACGAACCGCTGATCATCGATCGCGCCGAGGGATGCTGGCTGTACGACTCACACGGCCGCCGGTATCTCGACGGCAATGCATCGCTGTGGGTCAACGTGCACGGTCACCGCAGGGCCGAGCTCGACGACGCCATCCGCACGCAGCTGGACCGCGTCGCCCACACCACGTTCCTCGGGCTGTCGAACCCTCCGGCGATCGAGCTGGCGGCCAGACTCACGGCCCTGGCGCCCGGCGAGCTGGACCGGGTGTTCTTCTCCGAGTCGGGCGCCAGCGCGGTCGAGGTCGCCCTGAAGATGGCGTACGCGTACCACCTGTTCCGCGGCGAGGGACACCGCTCCCTGTTCGTGTCGATGGACGGTGCGTACCACGGTGACACCGTCGGGTCGGTCAGCGTCGGCCGCGTCGACGTGTTCCACGACACGTACAGGCCGCTGCTGTTCCCGACCCGCGGCTTCGCCCAGCCGTACTGCTACCGGTGCCCGCTGGGCCTGACGTATCCCGTCTGCGATCTCGCGTGCGCCGACACACTCGACGACATCCTGGCACGCGACGGCGACCGCGTCGCAGCGGTGGTGGTCGAGCCCCTCGTCCAGGGCGCGGCCGGCATCATCACGGCGCCGGACGGGCACCTGCGTCGCGTCGCCGAGATCGCGCGCCGCCACGGTGTGCTCCTCGTGGCGGACGAGGTGGCGACGGGCTTCGGCCGGACCGGGACACTGTTCGCGTGCGAAGCGGAGGGTGTCGCGCCGGACCTGATGGCGGTCGGGAAGAGCCTCACGGGCGGCTATCTCCCGATGTCGGCCACCTTGGCCACCGACGAGATCTTCGAGGCGTTCACCGCCGGCGGCCACACCTTCTTCCATGGCCACTCCTACTCCGGAAACCCGCTGGCCGCCGCGGTGGCGCTGGCCAATCTCGATCTGTTCGAGGCGGACGCGACCCTGACGAATGCCCGCCTGCTGGCCAACGTGCTCGCCACTGAAACGGCGCGGCTGACACCGCTGCGCCCCGTCGGCGAGATCCGCCAGCGCGGGCTGATGTGCGGCATCGAGCTGGTGGAGGATCGCGACACCCGCAGGCCATTCCCGGCGGCAGCGCGGATCGGCGCCAGGGTCTGCCGCGCGGCTCGTGAGCAGGGACTCGTGATCCGGCCGCTGGGCGACACGATCGTCGTCATGCCTGCCCTGGCGATGCAGCCCGACGACGTGCGCTTCCTCGTCGACGTGCTCATCAAGTGCATCAGCGAGATCGCCGGCCCGTGACAGGACGGATGTCGTGGCTGAGCGAAGCGCTGGCGGCCCTGGATGAGTCAGGTCTGCGGCGGCACTTGCGCCACCGCAGCGAACGCGCAGGACGGCGTTTCGACGGCCTCGTGAACTTCTCGTCCAACGACTACCTGGGCCTGGCGGGCGATCCGCGGATCGCCGACGCCGCCGCGGACGCTGCGACGCGATGGGGGGCGGGTGCCGGAGCGTCGCGCCTGGTGACCGGGGGAACGTCGCTGCATCGCGAACTGGAACGCGCTCTGTCGGACTGGAAGGGTTCCGAGGACGCGGTGGTGTTCTCGTCGGGGTACCTGGCGAACACGGGCACCATCGCTGCGCTCGTCGGGCCGGAGGACGCGGTGTTCTCCGACGAGCTGAACCATGCGTCGATCGTCGACGGCTGCCGGCTGTCACGAGCGGTCGTGCGGGTGTTCGCGCATCGGGACCTGTCGATGCTCGGACGCCAGCTGGCAGCAACACCCGCCCGCCGCCGGTTGATCGTGACGGACGGCGTGTTCTCGATGGACGGCGACGCCGCGGACCTGCCCGCATTGGCGGCGCTGGCGCACAGCTACGACGCAATGCTGATGGTGGACGACGCACACGGCTGTGGCGTCGTGGGCCCTGGCGGGCGTGGGACCGCTGCGGCGCAGGATGACGCGGCTGTCGACGTCACCGTCGGGACGTTGTCAAAGGCCTTCGGGTCCGCCGGCGGGTACGTCACCGGGTCGGCGGAGCTGTGTGAGTGGCTGCGCAACCGGGCGCGCGGGTTCGTGTTCGACACCGCGCTGCCGCCCCCTGCAGCGGGCGCGGCGCTGGAGGCGTTGCGGATCAGCGAGGTCGAGCCGTCGCGTCGCGAGACGGCGATCCGGCACGCCCGCACGTTGGCCAGGGGACTGGGCACGGCCGCGCCCGCGGCCTGTGTGGTCCCGCTCATCGTCGGCGACGCCGCCCGTGCGGTGGCGGCCTCCGCCGCGTTGGCCGAAGCAGGGTTGCACGTCGTGGCGATTCGGCCGCCGTCAGTTCCACCGGGAACCGCGCGGCTGCGGTTCGCCACCACCGCCGCTCACGAGCCTGCCGACATCGAACTCGCCATCGCTGCGGCCGGGGACATCCTGGCGCCCACCAGGTGAAAATCGGACACGCCCACCCCGGCAGGCGCGCGACGTGCCAACGAGCCCGTGTCGTCGGTAGGTTGCTGCCATGCGGATCAGAGTGATGACGTTCAACATCCGCTTCGACACAGTGATGGACGAGCCGTCCGGCAACCGCTGGGCTGACCGCGTCGACTCCGTGGTGGAGACCGTCCGGCGCTGGCGTCCGGACATCGTCGGTTTCCAGGAGGCGCTGCGTTCGCAGCTACAGGACCTGACAGCGGCGTTGCCGCGCCACCGCGCGGTGGGCAGGCCACGGGAGGCGGGCGACGTCGGCGAGTACGTGCCGCTGTTTTTCGATCAGGAGCGGTTCTTCGCCCAGGACTACGGTGACTTCTGGTTGAGCGACACCCCCGACGTCGAGGGATCACTCGGTTGGGATGCGCCCGACCCGCGGCATTGCACGTGGGCGCTGCTCGCGGACGAGCCGTCGGGGCAGCGGTTTGCCGTGTTCAACACACATCTGGACCGCTGGGGGGAGCTGGCGCGGCTGGAGGGGGCGCGGCTGATCGCCACCCGCACGCAACTGACCCCAGGCGTGCCGTTCCTCGTCATGGGCGACCTCAACGCAGGCGAGGACTCGGAGCCGCTGAAGGCGTTTCGCGCCGCGGGTCTGGTGGACACGTACCGCCGGGTGCACCCGCACCACACGTACGTCGGCACCATGCACAACTACGCCCTGCCCACGCCCGGCGAGAAGATCGACTTCATCCTCGCCGACTCCAGCTGGACCACGGCGGGTGCCGACATCATCCGTGACGAGGCAGCCGGCCGGCTGCCTTCCGACCATTTCCCTGTCTTTGCCGACGTCGAGTTGGCGTCCGGCGCCCGTCGATCCCCGGCCCAGGAAGCGTCAATCGGCCACGCCGCCGGTGAGACGCTGGCGTCGGATCACTGAAGTCGCGACGGTGCGGGGCGTTCTGATCACCGGCACGGATACCGGGGTCGGCAAGACATTCGTCGCCGCGCTGGTGTGCCGCGCCCACCCGTCCGCCACGTACGTGAAGCCCGTCCAGACGGGTCTGGCCGACGCTGAGGCCGACGCCGCGGTGGTGGCTCGAATCGCCGGCGTACAGGCCAGGCAGGGCCCGGGATTCGACGAGGCGCTGGCACCTGCTGTCGCCGCGGAGCGGGCGGCGCGGACGGTGACGAGAGCGCAGTTGCTGGGTGCGTTCTCCGGTCTCGACGAGGTCGTCGGAGAGGGGGCGGGAGGGCTGCTGGTGGAGCTCGGAACCGACGGCACGACGCTCGCGGACCTGGCCGCGGACCTGAACCTGCCGCTGGTGGTCGTCGCGCGGCCGGGGCTGGGGACTCTGAACCACACACGCCTGACTTGCGAGGCCGCGTGGGCGCGGGGATTGCGCGTTGCGGGGATCGTCGTCAACGGCTTTCCGGATGTACCCGACGTGGCGGAGGAGACGAACCTCAACGGACTCGCGGCGTTCGCGCCGCTGCTCGCTGTCGTCCCCCGTCACGAACCCGGCGCTGCCCTGCCCGCAGTCCCGGATCTCGTCGCCGCGGCGGCCTCGTAGACTGCCGCCACCACGCCACAGGAGGACCGCTTGACGCCGACCCAGCTTCTCGACGAGGTCGAGGACGCGCTGCTGGACCGCCGCGAACTGATCACTCAGGAGCAGGCCTACGCACTCGCCGACCTCGCCGACGGCGTCGGGGACACCCTGCCCCGCATGCTCGACCTGGCGCACCGCGTGCGCCTGGCCTGGTGCGGCGAGGAGGTGTCCCTCGAGTCGATCCTGTCGTCGAAGACGGGCGGATGTCCCGAGGACTGCGCATTCTGCTCGCAGTCGTCCGCCTTCAACACGCCGGTGAAGCCCCAGCCGTACCTCACACGCGAGGAGGTGGTGGGCGCCGCACGTGACGCGCAGGGCACCGGCGCCACGGAGTTCTGCCTGGTCCTGGCGATCAAGGGCCCCGACGAGAAGGCAATGGCTCACATCCTCGAGGCGGCACAGGCGATCCAGGAGGAGACACAGCTGGAGGTCGCCGTGTCCGCCGGCCTGCTCACCAGGGAGCAGGCCGAGACGATCGCCGCGGCCGGGGTGATCCGCTACAACCACAACCTCGAGGCGGCACGCAGCTTCTTTCCCAGCATCTGCACGACGCACGGCTGGGAGGAGCGGTGGGAGACCTGCCAGTTCGTCCGCGACGCCGGGATGGAGCTGTGCTCGGGCGGCATCCTCGGCATGGGCGAGACGCCGCGGCAGCGTGCGGAGCTGGCGCTGGCGCTGCGCGAACTTCAGCCCGCCGAGGTCCCGGTCAACTTCCTCAATCCCCGCCCGGGGACGCCTTTGCAGAAGGCCTCGATCCTCGATCCGCGCGTGGCGCTGCACGGCGTGGCGCTGTTCCGGCTCGTGATCCCGTTCGCGATGCTGCGGTACGCGGGCGGAAGGGAAGTCGTCCTCGGCGACCTGCAGGGCACCGGCATCCTCGGCGGCGCCAACGGCCTGATCGTTGGCAACTACCTCACCACGCTCGGCCGGTCCACCGCCGACGACGTCCGGATGCTGCACGACCTCGCGGTCCCGGTGAAGGCGCTCACCGGCATCCTGTGACGATGACCGGTTCGCTGGCGGCGGCGCTCGCCGGGATCGTCGGCGACGCGCATGTCCTCGCCGACGAGGACCTCACGCGTCCGTTCGAGGCCGACTGGTCCGGCAGGTTCTCAGGGTGGGCGGCGGCGGTGGTGCGGCCGGCCGACACCGACCAGGTGGCGCGCGTCATGCGCGCCTGCGCCGATCACGGCGCACAGGTGGTTCCGCAGGGCGGGAACACGGGGCTGGTGGGCGGCGGAGTACCGCGCAACGGTGAGGTGGTCGTCAGCACGACCCGCCTCACTTCGCTGGGGGACGTCGATAGGGCCACTGCGCAGGTGACGGCAGGGGCGGGGGTCACGATCTCGCACCTGCACGCTCACGCCGCTGCGGCCGGCCTCGGGTACGGCGTCGACCTGGCGTCCCGCGACAGCGCCACCGTCGGCGGCACCATTGCGACGAATGCGGGAGGCGTGAACGTGGTGCGCTACGGCTCCACCCGCGCGCAGGTCATCGGCGTGGAGGTGGTGCTCGCCAACGGGCAGGTCCTGCGCCGCCTCGACGGGCTGGCCAAGGACTCCACCGGCTACGACCTGCCCGGTCTCATGACGGGCAGCGAGGGGACGCTGGGTATCATCACGGCGGCGCGCCTGCGACTGGTGCCCGCGCTGTCGCACCGCGTCGTTGCCCTGCTCGGTGTCGCGTCGACCGCCGCGGCGCTGGACGTGCTGGCCGCCGTCCGCCATCTCGCCTCGCTGCAGGCGATCGAATGGTTCCATCGGCGGACGCTGGACATCGTTCGTGACCACGCCGGACTGCCTGATCCGCTGCGCGCCACATATCCGACATACGTCGTCGTCGAGTGCGCCGCCGCTGCCGACCCGTCGGAGGAACTGGCGGCAGCACTGGAACACTGCGCTGCCGTGGGCGACATCGCGGTCGCCACGGATCGCGCGGCGCGCGAGCGCCTGTGGTCGTACCGCGAGCGCGCGGCCGAGGCGCTTTCCGCGGCGGGCATCCCGCTCAAGTACGACGTCGGCGTGCCGCCGGACCGCCTGGTTGAGTTCGAACGACGCGCCTTTGATCTGTGCGCCGCCGAGGGCGGTCAGCTGTTCGTCTTCGGGCACCTGGCGGAGGGCAATGCGCACGCGAACGTCCTGGGCGTGGATCCGGACGACGAGGCGCTCGACGACGCCCTGTTGCGGCTGGTCGCGCAGCTCGGCGGGAGCATCAGTGCCGAGCACGGCATCGGCGTGGCGAAGCGACCCTGGCTGGGACTCACCCGCGACGAGACCGACATGGCCGCCATGGCCGCCGTGAAGGCGGCGCTCGACCCCGCGGACCTGCTCAACCCGGGCGTGCTGCTCCCGCCTCGCGGCGAGCCGGCGTCGTGACCGCCGCCGCGGCGTTCTGTGGCGGGTGCGGTGGGCTCCT
>WHTG01000256.1 GCA_009377835.1 Nitriliruptorales bacterium | reverse complement strand
GTTATTCCCCCGGGTGCACCGGACCCGTTGCTACCGTCGGTGGGGGTCGTGTCCCCGCCCCCGCCCCCGCCGCCTGCCCGCACGAGCTGCTGGAACGGGTCGCGCGCGTTGAAGACCTCGAATGTCTCTGCCGGCGCCTCGTCGCCGTCCCCCCCGTCGGGCGCGGCGCCGTCCTCTGTCGGAGGCACCGGATCGACCGGCTCCTCCAGCGCCGTGTCGTCCGGGACGCCGCCGTCGTCGGCATCCCCGCCGGTCAGCAGCGGGAGGATGACAAACGCGATGACAGCGACGACCGCAACGGCCGCGAGGCCGGCGATCAGCAGCGTACGGGTTCGGCTGTCGGGAGAGACGTCGCTCATCACCCTCCCCCTTCCGTAGGAGTGGGTGCAGGTGTCGGTGGAGCGAGGGGCGCACCCGCCGCGTCCGCCAGCGCCTCGGTCGGGATGACGGCGAACATGTGACCGGTCCACGTGGCCGCCAGGCGCGGGAAGCCTGTTTCACCCTCGGCGATACTGACGCTGTCGACCAGCACGGCTCGTGGCACCTCGACCTCCAGGCGCCGGAGGAAGTCCACCACCTGGAAGTATCCACCCTCGACGACCATTGTGACCGGGATGTCGGCCAGGGTCGTGCCTTCCGTACCCGTATCGGGCGGCGCCGTGCCCTCCGCGCTCGTCGGGAGGCCGGGCAGGCCGAACGTCACGGAGCCGATCTCCGCACCGGATGCGTCGGCGCCTCGCTGCAGCTGGCGGATCGCGGCGGGCTGCGCCACGCCGGCAGGGACGAGTTCCTCGAGCCGGGCCAGCGCCGCGCGGATCTCGACCTCACGGTCCTGAATCCCTTGCAACTGCGCCAGCTCGTTGCGGAGCGTGGCTTGCTGGCCCTCCAGCCCGGCGATCTCGTCGCGCACGGCCTGTTCCTCGTCACTGGCCGGCTTGTAGAGCAGGAACCAGAACGCCACGGTCAAGACAGCCGCGACCAGGATGCCGACGATCGGGGGGGTCATCCTCATTGCCCCACCCCAGGCGGCAGGCCCTCCGCGTAGCGGCCCGTATAGGCGTCGTCGGTCAGGTCGTAGGTTCCGCTGAACCGCGTGACCTCGGTGTTCGCGCGGTCCTCGTTGCTGGCCTGGGTGACGTAGGAGTCGAAGAAGGTGTCGACTTCTTCGAACTTGATCAGCACCCGCTCCACGCCGGGCGCGTACCGCTCCACCGAGTAGCCCTCGAAGCTCACGGCGGCGACGGATCCGCCGTCGGTGCCGGGTGGCGGTGGTGTCGCCGCGCCGGCGTCCGCAGCTGTTGGGGTCGCGGCGGTGAAGGTCAGCAACGAGGAGCTGGGGGGAAAGGTGAGGGCGAGGTCGTTGAGGACCCGCGCCCACGAGATCTCCGTCGCCATCGCAACGGTGATCACGTTGTCGCGGGCCGTGACGAGCCGGTCCAGCTCGGCGTACTCCTGGAGCCGGTCGACCTCCGCCTGCAGCCGTGCGACCTCCGCCCGCGCCTGGTCGCGCTCCTCGCGGGCAGCGTTGAGGTCACCCAGCTGGACGATGTACAGCACGCCGAGCACAGCTATCCAGCCGGCGACGGCACCGATCGTGAACGACGTCGTGCGCCGCGCCCGGGCACGTTCCCCTATCTCCGGCGGCAGCAGGTTGACGCGAGCGGTCACGCCATCCCCCCCAGCGCCAACCCGACCGCCACGGCCAGATACGGCTCCGCCTGGACGAGCTGCTCAGCCTCCAGTCCGACGTTCCCGATCTTCAGGCTCTGCATCGGATGGCCGTGCTCGACGGGCATGTGCAGCGTCTCGGCCAGACGTTGGCGCAGGTTGGGCAGTTGGCTTCCACCACCGCAGACGACCATCCGGCGCACGGGGATGGCGTCGGGCTGCGCCCGGTAGTAGTCCAGCGACCCCTGGATCTCGTCGATGAAGCGAAGCGCGCGCTCGGTGATCACGCGAGCGGCGTCGTGCTCGCGACCGAGTCCGCTGACCTCGGACATGCCGACCGCGGCCTTGAGATCCTCGGCTTCGTCGTACTCCACCCCGAGGTCGTCGACGACCGCGCTCGTGATGGAGTCTCCGCCCATCAGCAGGATGCGCACGAAGTGTGGAACCCCATCGTGGTGGACGACCATGTTCGTCACCGAGGCGCCGATGTCGAGGAGCATCTCGCCCCCCTCGCCGGGGAACCCCTCGGGTACCAGGCTGCGCAGCATGGCGAACGCGTCGAGGTCGAGCCCCGTCGGCTCCAGCTTCGCCCCGCGCACGACACCGAGAATGCTGTCGACCATCTGACGGTGGGCAGCCACGACCAGGACCCGGTTGAACCGCTCTCCTTGCGCGCTCTCGTAGTTCTCCAGGGTGTTGAAGTCCAGGATCGCCTGGTCGACCGGGATCGGTATGGAGTCCTGCACCTGGAACTCCAGCGACTGGGCCAGCTCGTCCTCCGGCATGAACGGCAGATCCATCTTGCGGACGACCACCTGCTGGTTCCCCACGCCCAGAGCGACCTTGCTGCCTTTGAAGGCGTACCTGGACCACAGGGTGCTGACGGCCTGAGCCACCGGCTCCGGGTCGGCGATCTCCCCTTCCCGAACCGCGCCGCGCGGCAGCAGCACCTGCCCGACGCGTTCCAGCACGGCCGGGCCGCGCCGACCGGCGGTGACCTGCACCGCCCTCACGGCGCTCGAGCCGATGTCCAGACCGATGGCTGGCGCGACCATTTAGGGACCTTGTTCCGACCGGTCTATCTCTGTGACCGACGCCTCGAGGTAGGCAGCAAGATCCTTCCCGCGGATGCGGTAGTTCTTGCCGACGCGCAGCGCCGGCAGCTGGCCCGACTTGATGAGCCGGTAGACCGTCATGTTCGACACGCGCATGTGGTTGGCGACCTCAGCCACCGTCCACAGCCGGTCGTCACTGGACCCGTTTGGCATGTCCATCCCTTCGAAGCCAATGGTCCGCTGCCGCGCGCAGCGTCACGTCGCTAGAACCACTCCAGCATCGGATGTTGACTACGGTTCCTTGAACACGACTTTGGGCCATCACGCCTCATCCTGCTCACCAGCCACAGTAAGTGTCAAGTAGAACATTTCGGAACCAGAAAGAAGCGGGGGACCCGTTCGGGTCCCCCGCTTCTTTCTGTAGTGGGAACTATGGGGTAATCTCACCGTCGGTGCAGGTGGCATCCTTGACCGGCGCCCCTGTTGCGCTGTCCATGGCAAAGGTGACGTCCGTCTGCGCGGCGTGGGCCGCCTCCATGCACCAGGCGGTGGCCGCAGTGTTGAGGGTGACGTCGAACGAACCGCCTGTGACGAAGGCCGCGGACGGGTTGAAGCCCTGGGCTTCCAGGTCAGCAACAGCGGCGAGGCCCGAGTAGGAGCCGTTGTTGGACGTTGCGTGGGACTCCGCGGCGATCGCGGCGTTGCGCAGCTCGGACTGCGTAGCGGCGTCCCAGCCCTTCTGGCGCTGGTTGAGGAAGGCGGGGATGGCGATGGCGGCGAGGATGCCGATGATGATGACGACGACAAGGAGCTCGATGAGCGTGAAGCCGGCTTCATCGCTGTCGAGACGGGTGCGGATCCAGTTGATCACGATTGATGTCCTCCGTGAGGAAGTTTTGCTTGGTGCAAGTTGCAGGAGCCCTGCGTCGCCGTGTGCGGCACGAGGCAGCCCGGCCGGCCCTTCAACGGGCCCCGTGACTTTGCGTCCCCGCCTCTCGACGGGTTTGCCGTTTCTGCGCCTACTTCTTGCTGATGACCCTTGAGGTGTCGTCACGCCAGGGGGTCGCCTTGAGAGACTTGTCGAGGTTTTTCCGAGG
>WHTG01000246.1 GCA_009377835.1 Nitriliruptorales bacterium | reverse complement strand
CGAACCACAAGGCGACGGGAGATCCGCGATGGCATCTGATGAGTACGAGCAGCTCCAGGCGACCGTCCAGGCGCTGACGCGGCGCGTCTATCGGTTGGAGCACAGGGTGTTCCCGCCATCGCAGCCCGAACAGCCACAACCGGCGCCGCAACCCGAACAGCCACAACCGGCGCCGAGCTGGGTCCCGCCTCGCCGGCCGGAACCGCTCCGGTCAAGGTTGCCGAGGGTCGAGCTGACCGCCAGCAGGCTGCTGGCGATCGTGGGCGGGCTCGTGCTGCTGCTCGGGACGGGGTATCTCCTGCGGTACGCCGCCGCACAGGGCTGGCTGGGACCGGAGGTGCGGGTGCTGCTCGCGTTGGGCGGGTCGGCTGTGCTAGCGGCGGTCGGGCTGCGCCTGGAGCGCGTCGCGGCGACGCGGGTGGTCGGGCAGATCTGCACCGCCACGGCCACGGCCGGCAGCTACGCAGCCGTTGTGGCGGCGGCAAGCGGATACCACCTGATCCCGGAGCGGGTCGGGCTGGCAGGAGCCGCCGTCGTCGCCGGCGCCGCCGCGGCCCGCGGCGCGTGGACCCGCTCACAGGGCGTCGCAGCGCTCGGCATCGGCGGCGCGCTCGTGGCGCCGGTGTTGGTCCAGGCCGGTCAAGCGGGCGCGACCCTCGGCTTCCTCGTGGTGGCGCTCGCGGCGGGCCTCGCCATCACCGTTCGCCGCGACTGGCGGGTGGTGACGGGGCTGGCGTTCGCGCTGGTGACTCCGCAGGTGTGGATGGTGGCCGAGGGCAGCGCGTCAACGGCTGTCGTGCTGGGCCTTGCCGCCGTGACCGCCGCGCTGTTCCTGGGGGCGGCGACCGCACACGCAGGGGGCAAGGGGTGGGAGCAGGCGGCCGGCCCAGGCGTGCTCGCCGTACTCAACGCAGCCAGCGTCGCACTGCTGGGCTACTCGCAGCTCGAAGAGCAGTTCATCCGCTCGCTGGAGCCGGGCATGTGGCTGGCCGGCGTCGCAGCTGTCCACCTGGCCGTCGGTGTCGTGGTCAGCAGGCGCTTCTTCGCACCACCCTTCGGGATCGTTCTCGCCGTGGCGGGTGTCCTGGTGGCGGACGCCGCCATTCTCGCCGTCACCAGCGGGTACGTAGCCGCCCTGTCGATCGGTGTGCTCGCCCTCGCGGCGGCCCAGGCGACCTGGCTTCCGTGGCTGCGGCTCCCCGCACTGGCGGCGCTGCTCGCTCAGCTCGGCGTCGCCGCGGCCCACGGCGTGGTGGTCGACGTGCCGGCGGCGCCGGCGGGTTCTGTCGAGGCCATGACCCTGGTCGCGGCAGTCTCGGCGTTCGCGGTGCTGGTCGGCGCGGTGGCCCGTCCCGCCGGCCGGAGCGTGGCCGCCGCGGCAGCCGTGACGTACGGCGGCCTGGGGCTCCTGCGCCTGCTGTCCGTCGAGGCGCCCCTGTCGGCACTGCTCTACGGCCCCCGTGACCTCGGTGTGGCGCTGATCATGTGCGCCGTGAGCGGCGGCGCGATGCTGCTGTTCGCACAGCTGTCGGACCGTCGTTTCACCGTCGCCGCCGTCGCGATTGCCAACTACGCCGTCTCGCTCGCGGCTGTGGCGATGGATCCGGACGGCGCGGGACGCGTGGCACTGACCGGGCTGTGGGCCGTCGGCGGTGGCGTTGCCCTCGTGGCGGGGCGGCGCCTGCGCAGAACCGACGTCCGTCGCGGCGGCACCGCGCTGCTCGGGGCGGCGGTGGCAAAGGCGGCGCTGGTCGACACGGTGATGCTGAGCGGCACGAATCGCGCGGTTGCGCTGCTCCTGTGCGGGACCGTCCTGGTTGCAACGGCGATCGCGGAGGCGCGTGCGGCAGATCGCGGCGAGGTGCCGGCGCGAACGACGTAGTCCGACGCCTATGCTTGTTCGGGTGAACGTCACGGATACACGCGACCGACCGCTGCGCGACCTCCGCGTCTCGGTGACCGACCGCTGCAACTTCCGGTGCACCTATTGCATGCCGCGGGAGCTCTTCGGTCCGGATCATGCCTTCGTGCCCCGTGACGAACTCCTCACCTTCGAGGAGATCGCGAGGATCGTCGAGGCGTTCGCCCGCGCGGGCGTGACGACCGTGCGGCTGACCGGCGGCGAGCCGCTGCTGCGCCGCGACCTCACGCTGCTGGTCCGGATGCTCACCGCGATTCCCGGGGTCGACGATCTTGCGATGACCACCAACGGCGCGCTGCTGCAGCGTGTCGCCGGTGGACTGGCCGACGCCGGGCTGCGGCGCGTCACGGTCAGCCTGGACGCTCTCGATCCCGACACCTTCCGGCGGATGTCGGACACCACGACCGACGTGCATGTCGTTCTCGACGCGCTGCATGCCGCCAAGGGCGCCGGCCTGTGGCCGGTGAAAGTCAATGCCGTCATCCGCCGTGGCGTCAACGAGGACCAGGTCGTCCCCCTTGCGCGCCTCGGTCGGGACGAGGGGTACGTCGTTCGCTTCATCGAGTACATGGACGTCGGCCACACGAATGGGTGGCGCCGCGACGAGGTGGTCGCCGCGGCAGAGGTCGTCGATCGCGTCCACGCAGCGTTCCCGCTCGAGCCCCTGGCCCCGCGGCGCGACGGCGAAACCGCGAACCGCTACCGGTATCTCGACGGCGCTGGGGAGATCGGCGTCATCGCGTCCGTGACGCAGCCGTTCTGCGGCGCATGCACCCGCGCCCGGCTGTCTCCGGTGGGTGAGTTGTTCACGTGCCTGTTCGCGACTCGCGGAACCGATCTGCGGGCAATCGTGCGAAACGGTGAGGACGACGCTTTCCTCGACGCGGCAGTCGAAGGTGTGTGGCAACGTCGCACGGACCGGTACTCGGAGCTGCGGACGGCCGCGACGGCAGGAATGCCGAAGGTGGAGATGTCCTACATCGGCGGGTAGGGCACACCTCACCCCGTCTGACCTGCGGGAACGTCATTCGGGCACCTCCGCAGTCCGCACAGAGTCCGCAGGAGCGTGAGCGGCGTCGATCGCGGCGCGTGCTCGGTCCTCGCTGTCCGGCATGAGGTGGACGTAGGTCCGCAGCGTGAAGCCGGGGTCGGCGTGGCCGAGGTACTCAGCGACGGCGCGGATGGTCACGCCGTCGTCGAGCAGGACGCTGGCGAAATGGTGCCTCAACGCATGGAAGCCGTTGCGCGGGTTCCGGTCGACCCCGGCCGCCTTGAGCGCCGGCTTCCAGGCGTTGTGCGCGTAGTAGGCCCGCGTCAGGGCGTCGCCGTCCCGGTTCGTGAAGATCAGCGTCGAGGTGTGCGGCTTCCCGCCTGGCTCGAGCCACGGCAGCGTCACCTCGACGGCGGGGGAGCGGCGCAGGTGCTCGGCCAGGGCGACGCTGACCACGTCGGGCAGCGGTACCTCCCGGTCGCGCCCGCCCTTCGGCGGCGAGAAGACGAGCTGCCCGCCGACGAGGCGGACCTGCTGGCGGACGTGGACCGTCCGGCGAAGAAAGTCGACGGCCTCGAGCGTCAGCCCGAACACCTCGCCCTGGCGCAGTCCGCAGCCGGCCCCGACGACCGGCGCGGCACGGTGGACGTCGGGATGCCCTGCCACGACCGCCTGCACCCGCTCGACCGTCCACGGGATCACCCGCCGTTGGTCGGGCTTCGGTGCCTTCACCGACGACGACGCGCAGGGGTTCGAGGCGAGCAGTCCGTCCTCGACCGCGGCGCCGAGGATGGTGGACAGGTTCGCCAGCAGAAGGCGGCAGTAGGACGGCGCCACCTCGGCCTGGCGGCCTCGCACCCACGCTTGCACCGTCGAGGGGCGTAGGGCCCGCAGCTCGACCGTGCCCAGGTGCGGCTTGACGTGCGTTCTGATCCTCGATTCGACCGTCTCCCGGCTGAGCGGGTCGAAGGTCTGCGCGGCGATCCACCGATCGGCGAAGTCCCCGAGCGTGACCTTGCCGGCGCGGGGGTCGACGTAGCGGCCGGTGAGGAGGTCCGCTGTGACCGTGTCGAGCCACCGCTGCGCGTCGGCCTTCCGGTCGAAGTGGCGAGCGTGCTCCCGACCTGCCTGGTCGCGGTACCGAGCCCGCCAGCGGCCGTTCGGACGCTTCTGGATCGACGCCATCGGCTCTCCTCCGGATTGATCGGCTGAACATACGGCCAACGTCGGCTACCTACGCACGGCCTTCCGGGGTGAGCTCGGAGTCCGGCGTCTTCGCGCCGCGGGTCTCGGTGACCTCGTCGGGGCTTTCCCTGGCAGCGTGCTGTGG
>WHTG01000128.1 GCA_009377835.1 Nitriliruptorales bacterium | reverse complement strand
GTGACCGCGACGCGGACTTCTCGGCGTTCTACGGACGTGAGCGACAAGGAATCGCACGTGCGCTGGCGGTGACTTTGAGCGACGCGCAGCTCGGCGCCGAGGCAGCCGACGAGGCGATGGCACGCGCGTACGCGCGCTGGCGCTCCGTCGCCAGCTATGACAATCCCGCGGCGTGGGTGTACCGCGTCGGCCACAACTGGGCGCTGTCGCAGCTGCGGCGGCGACGGTTCCGCGCGGATCAGCCGGTACCCGACCGGTCGCTCAAGGACCCTGAACCGACCGACGCCGCGCTGTGGTCGGCGGTTGCGGCGCTGCCGCCGCAACAACGCGCGGTCGTCGTGCTGCGGTTCGGCCTGGATTGGCCGCTGCCACGGATCGCGATCGCGGTCGACGCGCCTGTAGGCACGGTAAAGAGCCGCCTGTCGCGGGCCGTGAACGCACTGCGCCAGCGCCTGGAGGTAGATGCATGAACGACCTGGAGACTCGACTGCGGAGGCTCGTCGACACGACCGCGACGGTGCGTCCCAACATGGACGAGGTGATCGCCCACGGCCGTCGCTTCCGCTGGCGCCGGCTGGCCGTGACGGCCGCCGCGGCGACGGCAATGGTCGCGATGACGACGGTTGCGGCGGTCACGCTGATGATCCGCACATTGCCGGAGCCGAGCGTCGTCTTGACGGCCCCGCCGTCACCGCCGCCCGAGACCGAGTCGTCAGACGACGACACAGTGAGCCTCCGCGACGTTCCCCTGCCGCTTGGCGTGATTGACGACGCGGGACTTCACCCCAACGCGCTGGCAGACGTACCCGCTCTCGACGGTCCCGTGACCACAGCGTTCGCCGACGGCGAGGGCGGTGTCGTGTACCAGCGCGCGGACCGGCCCAGGACGATCCACTGGCGACGCGCCAGCGGCCGGGACGATCGGTACGACGTCGAGCCCGGGCCGACGACGCTGTTCGGCGTCGTCTCGTGGAAGAGCGCGCCCCACGTCGTTTGGGGCGCTGCGGTTCCTCGCTCAGAGACACCCCTGCAGACCGTCCGGATGTATCGGGGTGAAGGCGAGACCTTCCAGACCGTCAGTACGGATCTGATCGTTGAGCTGGTCGAGGGGGTCGGTCTGACGGACGACGGGCGTGTCGTGATCTCGACCTGTCACCTGCTGTGCCAGCTTGCACACCGTCGACCTCGACCACCGGCAGCTGGCCACCGGCGAGGAGGTTCCCGCCAACGGGCCGTTCGGCGACCAACGGCTTACATGGGGACTGGACAGCGCAGCCGATGGACGGCTGTTCACGCTCTCATCGCTGGGACCCGATGACATCGACCCCTTGACGCTCGAGGAGATCACCCCTCGCGGGCGGATCCGCAACTCGTTCGACGTGCCGATTCCGCGCGCGATCGATGGTGCCCGCCTGCGCGTAGCCGCCGACGGTTCGGCCGCGCTCGTGGAGCTGCGGGACAATGGTGAGCCCGCTGCGTGGCTACTGGTCGATGACCTCAACACGCCGTCACCTCGCACCCGGACGATCACAGACGTCAAGGGACGGCTGGTCCTGCTCGATGATCCCTCTACGCGTCGGCCGTAGCTACGTCCACGTCCACCACAGCCCTTCTCTGCGGTGTCGCCCTCACGGAGAGACGTCCATAGGGAAGGTTTGCCACGTGGGCTCCGTCTAACCCTACGAGGGCCGCGACGCGGGTCGGGTCCCATAGGGCAGGAGGGGCCATGCGGCCGGTGGCAATGTTGCTGTGGGTAAGTGTCGCAACGTTCGTCATGGTGGGGGTTACGGCGCCACCGGCGAATGCGTTGACGAAACGGCAAATCGAGGACTCCCAGGTCCGCCTCAACCGTCTGGGCTGCAACGCCGGCCGACCTGACGGTATCGCCGGCCCGAGAACGCGGGCAGGGGTGGTGCGGTTCCAAGCCGCCAACCGGCTGCAGCAGGACGGTTACCTCACGCCCGCCACTCGCCGGGCTGTGCATGCGTCGTCGGCCAAGCGGTGCGACGTGCGCCCCAAGCCGGCCCGCAGCGGGAGCGGACGGCGCATCATCCTGAGCCAGCGCCAGAACTGGCTCTGGCTGGTCAGCGCCTCCGGCCGTGTCGTGGCGCAGGGCGGGCTGATCGACAACCCTTCGGCGCTGCCGCGCGGACGGTACTGGACCGGCCCGAAATGCGGGCGTGCGGGACGGATCCGCAACAACTCCGACTACAGCGGCAGCCTGGTGCTGCACAACTTCGTCCGGTTCGCGCCCTGTGGCATCGGGTTCCACCAGGTGCCGACCCGTCGATCCACCGGACGGCAGATCCACCCGAACTGGCTGCTCGGCACGAACTACCGCGAGTCGCATGGCTGCATCCGCGTGTCGCGATGGATGTCGGAAAGGATCTGGGACTTCACCACGTCGCGCACCAAGGTCGTAGTCGTCCGGGGGTGACGATGCGGGGCATGGTCCGCACACTGCGGCGTCACTCTGCGAGAACTACGGGGACCGTCTTGAGCGACCGCCTCGCGACCATGATCAGCGCGGCTCCTGCAAGTTGCGCGGCAGCTCCCACCCACCAGGCCGCCGTGTACGACATGGACGACACCATGAAACCGAACGACAGCGGGCCAAGCACGGCCCCACCGAAGATGCCGGCCTGCGTGACTCCCGTCGCAGCGGCCGGCGCTCGAGGGTTCTGCCTGGCGACGGTGAAAATGAACAGCCCGGGCCACCCCCAGCCAGCCGCGAAGGCGACGACGGCGGCCACCCAGATCAGCAGCTCGGGCCCGACCACGGGCAACGCGGCGAAGCCCACGGCCCCGGCCACAAGCATGGCGGCGACCGCGCCGAACCCGGCAGAGCCGTGGATGTCGGCGATCCAGCCCACTCCGACGCGAGCGCAGAGGCCGATGGCGCTCACGACCGCCAGGAGCAGGCCCGCCCGACTCGCCGGCATACCCCAGCTCACGGCAAACTCGACGAGGAACGCCGCCATTGCGTTGGCGGCACCCGCGCCGGCGCCCACGGCGACGGCCAGGACGATGAGCGGACCACGCCGGACCGAGTACTCAGGTCCCCTGCGAGTCTTGGGCGCAACAACCGCGGGCACCGCAATGCGCCGCTGCAGCACCAGGGTGAGGAGCGCGAGGAGCCCGGCGCCTGCGTACGCCCACCGCCACCCTACGGTCAGCCCGATCACCGGCAGGGCAAGCCCAGCCGTCAGCGTCGCGATCGGGACGGCCGACTGCTTGATGCCGAATGCCAGTCCCTGGCGGTTCACCGGGACGGCGCCTGTCAGCAGCAGGTTGGCAGCGACCTGCAGAATGGCGTGGCTGAGGCCGCCCAGCGCGAGCGCGAGTGTCAAATAGAACCAACTCGCCGCCGTCGCCGCCATGATCATCGCAAGGCACGATCCCGCCAGCCCGGCACCGAGGCAGATGTGAGCGCCGACCCGGTCGGCGATCCGGCCGGCAGGAGCAGACCCCAAGGCAGCGGTCGTGAAGAACGCCGCCACCGTGACCCCGAGACGCGCTTCGGAGAACACCAGCTCGTCGCGGACGAGGACGGCCAGCCCGCCGAGGAGGAAGACCGGCAGGGCTCCGAACGTTGTGATGCCGGCGACCCCCAAGACCAGGAACACACCTCGGCCGCGTGTCGGACCGCCGGGCGGATATGCGCCGTTTGGTGCTCCGCCAGTCGCCTCCTCACCCGCATCGCCAGTGTCAGACCGCCCTGGACTCACAAGGCATTCTCTTCCTGGTGCGTCAGCTTGACAGCGAGCACAGGGGTGTCCGACCCAAGCAGGATGTCCTGTGCGGTGCTGCCGAGGAGTGCCTTCCCCACAGGGGACCGCCGCCGGACCCCCACGACGATGAGCTGGGCATCGTGGTCTTGCGCCGCCGCGAGCACTGCGGCGGCGGCGGAGGTCGGCGTGCTCGGCACGTAGGGGGTGCAGGCAACACCCTGCCCGCGGATCTGCTCCGCCTCGGCCTCGACGAAGGACTCGGCTTCGACGCGTCGGCTTCCCAATGACGCGGCGGCTTCACGGCGGGGGAGGTCGAACTGCGTCACGAGCACGACGGGGAGCCCACGCAGCCGAGCTTCTTCCACCGCGCGCGACGTGGCGACCTTGCTGAGCTTTCCGGTGCCTGCCTCGACGACCACCGCCATGGATTCCTCCTCCGCACTGCGCGCACTCCGCTACCCGAAAGGATTGCATCGTATAGAGTCCGGTCACACAGTGGACCAACTGCCGTAGACCGGACAGCACGATCCGCCCGAAAGGAACGACCGATGGGTCTCATCGTGTTCGACGAGAAGGACGATGACCGCCTCGTCGCCGAGCAGTACTCCACGGGACGGGGCCCGGTCCTGCGGAGCGACGTGATGGAGCTGACCAAGATCACCTTCGAAAAGGGAAAGGGCGCCGAGCTGCATCAGCATCCCGAGGAGCAAATCCTCTACGTGCTCGACGGGGTTTTCGAGGTCACGGTCGGCGACGAGCGCTACGAGGTTCACTCCGGTCAGGCCAGCTTCCACCCCTCCAACGTGCCCCACCGGGCTATCGCGAAGGAGCGCACGGTCGCGCTGTCCTTCAAACACCTCGTCGACCCCAACTACGCCAAGAGCGGCGACCTGACGTAGCCCGCGATCGGAGAGACGCGTGCCGTTCATCCACTACGACCAGATCGACAAGGAGTTCGTCACACCGAAGCACTCGACCGCGTACGGGGCGCTGGCTTCCGGTGAGTCGATCGAGGTGGGGTACCTGTCGTTCAAGGGCGGGGAAGGGGCGGAGCCGCACCAACACCAGCACGAGCAGATCGTGGTGGTGCTCAAGGGTCGCATTCGCGTTCTCCTGGGTGACGAGGAGCAGGAAATCGGGCCGGGCTCCGGGTTCCACGTCCCGTCTAATCTCCTGCACGGTGTGACCGCGGTCGAGGACACGGAAGTCATCAGCTGCAAGAACCTCGTCGAAGGAGTCGGCCACCGAATCTGAGCCAGCGCATGCGGTGGTCAGGAGGACGAGCCACCGGGTAGAGACGATGGCGCGACTCTCGCCGAGGAGTACGGAATGCTCGAAGGACTGGTGGCAGCGCTCACGCCGGCGTCACTGCTGTTCATCGTGGTCGGCGTGCTCGCGGGCATCCTCGTTGGAGCGCTCCCCGGCTTCACCGCCACCATGGGGACCGCACTGCTGTTGCCATTCACCTTCACGCTGGCGCCGGAGCACGGGTTGGCGATGCTCGGGGCGCTGTACGTGGCCTCGCAGATGGCTGACTCGATCCCGGCGTGCCTGGTCAACACGCCCGGTACCCCCTCCGCGATGACCACCGCCTGGGATGGATTCCAACTCACCAAACAGGGGCGTGGTCAATCGGCGATCGTCGCATCCGGCTTCAGCGCCCTGGTGGGGACTGCGATCGGTGGTTTCACGTTCATGTTCCTGTCGGGGCCCTTGGCGAACGTCGCCTTGCGGTTCGGACCGCCCGAGTTCTTCTGGGTCGGCGTCTTTGCGCTGACGCTGATCGGAAGCATCGCCGGCGAGTCGCTCGTGAAGGGACTTGCCGGGGGGATCCTGGGGCTGTTGGTCGGGACGATTGGCATCAGTGCCACGGGGGCGGTGACGCGCTACACCTGGGGTGTCGACGAGTTGCGCGCTGGACTGAACGTCGTCGCCGCCCTGATCGGCGTCTTCGCCGTCCCCCAGGTGCTCACCATGGTCGCCGAACGTCGCCAGCATCTGACCATCGCCACGTACGAGAAGAGGCGGGGCGTGACGCTCGCCACCGTGAAGGAGGTGCTCGCCAAACCGATCAACCTCATTCGTTCCTCTGTGATCGGAACCGTGGTCGGCATCCTCCCGGGGGCTGGGGGCCCGGTCGCCACCCTGGTGTCCTACAACGAGGCGGTGCGATGGAGCAGGGACCGCAAGAAGTTCGGGAAGGGAGCGCTCGAGGGCGTGGTCGCCTCCGAGTCCTCTGGAAACGCAGCTGCGGGCGGCGCCATGGTGCCGCTGATCGCGCTTGGCATTCCGGGATCGGCGCCTGCCGCCGTGATCCTTGGCGCCCTGCTGCTGCAAGGGGTGCGGCCCGGCCCGACGTTCTTTGCCTCCAACCCGGTGATCGTCTACAGCTTCGCCTGGGCCATCATCTTCGCCGGCGTGGTCACGTTCTTCATCGGCGCGTTCCTGGCGGGCACGCTTGCCCGCATGGTGTTGATCCCGGTCCGCTATCTCGCGCCGATCGTGATGTTCCTGTCGGTCGTCGGTGCGTTTGCCATCCGCAACAACATCGTCGACGTGTTCCTCAGCCTTGCGCTCGGCGTGCTCGTCTACCTCCTGGCCAAAGCGGGCTTCCACCCCGGCCCGATCGGTCTTGGCATCATCCTGGGCCCGATCGTGGAGCCGGCGCTGGTACAGGCGATGGCGGTCGCTCGCGCCTCGGGTTTGGCGTCCGTGTTCCTCAGGAGCACGGTAAGCAAGGGGTTGATCGCGCTGACAACCGCCTCCGTCCTTTGGATCCTGTGGAGCAACCAGAGGGAGCAGCGCCGTGCCGACTGACAAGGGTGCCAGTCAGGAGCGCATCCCGACCGACGACTCGCCCGTCCCGACGGGCGCCACGGCCGTGACGTCCCCTCGAGCCGCCGAGACGTCGCGTGACGACGAGGCGACGGGTCGCATTCCGCTGGACCTCGTCGGCGGAGTGTTCCTCCTCGCTGTCGCTGCGGTGTTCGTCCTGAACGCGGGCGAAGAAATGCTCGACTGGATCTTTCCTTTGAGCCTCAGCTATGCGCTGGGGATCATCGGGGTCTACCTCACTATCCGGGGTCTCCTGGGTTTCGGGCCGCGGACCGACACGCTGCTACCGGTGCTGCGCCGTAAGGGTGTCGACGTCTTCGTGTTCTCCGCTCTCACTGCCGCCTACGTGGGGCTCGCGCGCAGCATCGGCTTCTGGATCATGAGCATCGTCATGCTGTTCGGTGGAGCGGTGTACCTCGACCACGCTCGCACGAAGACGAGGGTGGCGGTCGCGGCGGGGATCGCTGTGGCGGTGTGCCTGGTCGCCTACGTCCTGCTGCGCCGGGTGTTCTACGTTCCGCTGCCACGTGCTCTGTGGCTGCCGTTCTGACCGGTGGGGTCCCGTACAGCGAGACGATGGGGTGAGGGTTTGCCGTGCGCATCGATGTGAAAGATCGCAGCTCGTTCAAGACGCGAATGAAGGAGGCCCTGCAGTTCGACAAGCGCCGGGCCGTCGTCCTCACCATCGACCTGCAACGGGAGTACCTCGACGAGTCGGTCGGCCAGTCCGTCGTTGAACCCGACGACGCCGCGCGCGTCCTGAAAGCCAACAAAGTTCTCCTGGACGCCTGCCGCGCCGAGGGCATACCGGTGATCCACGCGTACGTGACGCGCCCGCAGCACGACATCGACGCCGGCATGGTCGCGGGCGGTCTGGCCTATCTGAAGACCGCACAGGAGATCGGTGCCTCCCAGGTTCCGCATCGCCCACCCCGGACGCGGCCCGATCGCGCCGCAGGCTCTCCGGAGGCAGAGGTGCCTGCCGCGCTGGTAGCGCCGTCCGACATCCACATCACCGACAAGAAAGGGCTCGACAGCTTCGCGCATACGGAACTGGGGTTTCTCCTGGACCGCGTTCTCCGGCCGGCGTGGGTGATCATGACCGGCATCAACACCGACACCTGCGTGTACTCGACGACCTTCACGGCGGCCAACGCGGGATACGCCCCGATCGTCATCTCCGACTGCGTCGCGAGCATGCGCGGGGAAGACTCGCACGAGATGGCCCTCGAATTGATGTCGCGGAGCATTGCGTGGGTGCTCACGCTCGACGAGTTCCTGGCGCGCCTCCACGACTAAGCGCGACCCCGCGTTTGGACGCCCAGACCGGCTATCCACGAGTGGGGCACCAGATCGCCGACGTCGTCACCGGCTGTGCGCACCGGAGCAGATGCCGCGAGCGTCGGCGCCGTCCTCCCGGAGGGGCGGCTTGTCGCCGTGACCACCCCCCGGGATTCGGCACTACCCGTCCTGCCGCGTGACCTGGTGTTCCGCGAGATGCGGTGCATGACCCGCTGCCGGACGCGGCGGTGCCCCCCTTCGCGACGGCGCCCCCGTCATTGGCCGAGCGCCTTACTGGTGGTCTCGTGCTGCTCCTCGAAGTACGCCCTGGCCTCGGTGGCGTCCTGCTCGAGCACGATGAAGGAGGTCTCGGCGTAGGCCTCTTTCACCTTCTCGTCCTGAAGCGCTTGCTGCACGGCGGCGTTCCACGCCTCGACAAGCTCGTCGGGCGTCTCCGGCGGGAGGATGAATCCCCATGTGGTGACGAGGTTGACCCCCGGGTAGCCGGCCTCATCGAAGGTCGGAACGTCCGGGAAGTCCTCATGCGGTTCGGTGCCGGAGAGGGCAATCGGTGTCAGCTGCTCGCCATCGAGCAGCGAGAACCCGGAGATCGCGGCGTCGACGTGGCCCCCCGCCACCTGCGGGATGATGTCGCCGACGCCACCACTGACCGGCACATAGGTGATCTCCACCTCGGTGGCGTTGATGACCTCGTTCAGCAGAAGCTCACCGTTTGACCCCACACCGGCGACCGTCAGCTCGCCGGGCTTTGACTTCGCGGCCTCGACGAAGTCCTCGATCGTCTGGTACTCGCCGTCCTTGGAAACGCCGATGATGTTGGGCGAGTACTCGGTGAACGCGACATACTCGAAGTCTTCCGCCGTGAACCCGAGATCCTCGCCGGCCGTCAGCGAAAGATTGCTGATGTTGGGCATCACGACATTCGCGATCGTGCAGCCGTCCGGCTCCGCGTTCGCGAGTGCGTTCCAGCCGACTGACCCGTCGCCGCCCTCCTGGTAGGTGATGTTCAGTCGGCTGCCGGTTGCGTCCTCAAGCGCGGACTGCAACCGCCGGACCTGTTGGTCGGACCCGCCGCCAGGTGAGTAGGGAACGATGACGTCGACCGCCTGGCAGTCCAGGCTGGCGGTGGCGCCACCCTCGTCTCCCCCCGCCTCAGTGGCTGCGCCGGTCGCGGCCGGTTCTGACCCGACCTCTGTGGATGGTGCTTCCTCCGTCGCGCATGCTCCGGCCGCCATAGCGAGGATTGCGAGGACAACAGACACCCTGCGGATTCCCATTTCGCTGCCTCCTGGTTCACATGGGGGTCGTCGCCCCCGGACTCAGCGCGCCTCACGGCGAAACGAGGCCTTCCTCCGGGTCCATCGGACAAATT
>WHTG01000129.1 GCA_009377835.1 Nitriliruptorales bacterium | reverse complement strand
TATCGCTGAACTAGGGCCGAACAGATCTTAGAGACGCTCACGACAGGTCACCGACGAGGTCTCAACAACTCGAACACCACCCAATCGAATGTGTGGAAAGGACTGGGCACAGTGGCTGTCGACGATGCCAAGACAACCGTCGCCGACTATGCGGCGGCGGTGGGTGATCTCATAGAGATCGACACCGACGGGTTCCCGGTGATCCTTCCGCATCCAGAAGGCGTCGACGCCATGGTGGCGGCCACCGGGCGAGCGGCGGACGAGGTGCTGGGGTCGTTCGGGGATCGACCGGTGACGGTTGGTGACGTCGCCGAGCAGGCACTGATGGCGGGGTGCCTCCCCGAGTACATGGCGATCGTCGTGCCGGTGTACGAGATCCTGCTGGATCCGTTGTTTGGGACCATGCGCTGGGCCACGGCCGAGGGCGGCTACTTCCCGTGGGTCATCGTGAACGGGCCGCAGCGCCGCGGCCTCGGCATTAATGCCAAGCACAACGTTATGGGCCCCGGGTTCCGGGCCAACGCCACGATCGGCCGGGCGATCCGGCTCGGGCTCATGAACCTGGCCGGCATAAAGCCCGGTTCGGGCGACCGCTCGACGATCGGCACGGCGTGGAAGTTCGCCGCCGTCCTCGCCGAGGACGAAGAGGACACCCCGTGGCCGCCGCTGCACACCACCCTCGGCTATGCCCCCGACGACAGCACTGTCACCGTGGTCGTCGGCCGCCAGCCCCGCCATGTCACCCACCAGCTCTCGAGCGAGCCCGATGCGCTGCTGTCGGCTTATGCCGAGGAAGCGAACACGGAGGGTCACTACTCATCGGCGCCGGACGCGGACGACCCATTGTTCGACCTCGCCGAGGCGGACGCCCGGGCGACTCGGGGTGTCTTGGTGGTCGTGGGTGAGGACCACCGCGGGTACTTCGAGGAGGCGGGGTGGGACCGGGCAAGGATGCAGGCGTACCTGCACCGCATCCTGACCCGCACCGCCGGTGAGCTGCGAGCCGCCGGCATTCGCCGCTTCGCCGAGGGCATGGACGACGCCGACCGGCTCGACCTCGTCGCGTCCCCGGCCCGCTGCTTCGTCGTGGCGTCGGGCTCGGGTGGGGGGCGGGGCCAGACCGGGCTGGTCTTCGGGAACCCGGTAACCAAGCGGATCGAGGCGCCCACGCCGGTGGCGGCGGCCGAGCATACGTCGCCAATCGCGTCGTCGGTGGCGTCGGTGAACAAGTACTTCGACCGGGGTGTGACCGATGGCCACCCGATTGTGCCGCCGTTCGCCTCCGGCCTGCAGGAGATGCTGGCCGCCGCCGGCCGGGACGCCGATCAGCCGCTGGGCCGGTACGAGTTCTCCGATGCCAACCCGACGGTCAAGGACGTCGCCCTCAACGCTCTCATGGCCGGCGCCAAGCCGGAGTACATGCCGGTCATCCTCACGATCATGGACCTCCTTGTCGGCGGGGAACGAGGCGCCGGCTTGGCCAGTACGGGTTCGCACTGGCCGACGGTGCTGGTCAACGGGCCCGTCCGCAAGACGCTCGGCATCGCCAGCCATCTGGGCCCGGGCGCCCGGGCTAACGCCACGATCGGCCGGGCGGTGCTCCTCACGAGCATGAACGTCGGGCGGTTCCGCCCGGCGCTGCTCGACAAGTCCGCCGTCGGCAACGCCGAGAAGTACAACTTCGCGGTTATCGGCGAGAACGAGGAAGACAGCCCGTGGGAGCCGCTCCACGTGGCCATGGGCTTCCAGCCCGAGGACAGCACCGTGATGCTGCTCGGGGACCACAGCAAGCTCGTCATCAACACCGAAGCCACCAGCCCCGACGAGGTGTGCCGCTCCTTCGTGTCGGACATGACCACGATCCAGCGCTTCGACGCCCCGTCGGTGGGTCGACGGGAGGCTGGCCAACCGACCCGCCTCGGTAGCTTCGGCATCCAGGCACCGTTCGCCGGCGCCGCGGCGGGCGGTGGGGGAGGGTCGGCGGCCACGGTCCTCGACGCTTCCGCACCGGCTCGCCCCCGCGGCGGCGGCACCACCGTCTACGTCGGTGGCACGCATCGGGAGATCTTCCGCCGGGCCGCCTGGACCCGCCGGCAGGTCCAGGACCACATCGTCTCCCTCGGTCCGGGCCGAGCCATCGGCGACATTCGGCGCAGCGGTTACGACGGGGGTCGCATCCTGCCCGAACAACTCGATGACGAGTTCGTACCGATCACGCTAGATCCCGAGTCCATCGTGTTGTTCGCGGCTGGCGGCCCCGGCGGCTACTCGTTCTTGAAGCCCGCCGCCTTCGGCGGCGGCATCCGGCGCATCGAGTCCAAACCGCGATCGACGGCGCTCTCAACGAGCGACGCCTGACTCAGCGGCACGGTGGTAGCTCGGAAAGGAGAAGCGCGATGTACACGACGTGAACCAAGGCGCTCCCCGATGAGTTCGTCCGGATCCTGCGGGACGCGCTCGACGTCGCCCGGCGCCTTATGTTCCGGCGGCTGGCACCACGGTGAACGGGGGCCGGCGTAGCGATCGTGACCGCGAGCCCCGCGCCGGTCGCGTCGCTTGACAGGAACGTGGCCCGTCTTGCTCACCCGGGAACGATCCGAGGTAATGGCGGATCTGGCCAAGGGCCTGAGGATCATCGAAAGCTTCGACCCGCCCCATCCGAGCTCACGGTCACGACGGCAAGTTCTTCCGGCCGACTCCCCGGATTGCCCGTCTCGGCGGGTCTTACAGCGGGACCGAACCCCTTCCGGTGTTGGCGAATCCGTTCCTACAAGCGGCACGTGATGAACTGGGGGAGTCGGCGTCGCTGGCTGTGCTGGACGGGGATCACGTCACGTTCGTCGCGCGCGCCGAGTCGCAGCGCATCGTGACCATGAAGGTTGGGCTGGGTTCCCGGCTCCCGGCGCACGCGTCCTCGCCGGTCGCATGTTGCTATCCGCGTTGCCGGACGGCGGGATCGACCGGCGCCTTGCGGAGTGTATGCCGGAACGGACTACACCACACACCCTGACCCGTATCACTGAGATCCGCGCGCGGATCATGGCCGCCCGGGAGGGCGGCGTGGCATACACCGATGAGTTACTCGAACTCGGTCAGCGCTCCGTCGCAGTTCGGTGTTGAGCCTTGCGGAGTTGGCCAGCCAGACCTCCATGGAGGGAGTTGCTGAGCCCTTTCGTTTCCGGTGATGCGGCGCGAGGCCGACCGGCTCGGCCAGATGTTCTGACGAGAACATCCCCGTCCGCCCCGCTCAAATACGTAGACTTCGCGCGCCGCCGCGGAACCTACGACGTCCTGGGGCACGACACGTATGCCGCCCCGGTTCGCGTGGGTGAGCGGTCGACCGGGTCGTGTCGTGGGCCTCCGGTTCGGCAACGGCCCCGCATCTTCCTTGCCCGAGGAGGGACACCTCTGCTAGATCCGAATCAACAATCGTTTGGATATCGGATGCGTCGAATGGGCGCCTGTCGACTACGAGGAGGCGCATGTCCGCCCACGAACGTGTGGTCCGGGATCTGGTGATCGCCAACCGTGTGCTGGCCAACGAATGCGTCCTCGACGCGTACGGCCACATCAGCGCGCGACACCCGGACCATCCAGGCCGATACCTCATCTCGTGATCGCTCGGTCCCGAGCACGTCACGACTGACGACATCATGGAATGCACGCTGGACGGGGCTCCGGTGTCCGACAGTAGACCGCCATATCTAGAGCGCTTCATCCATGGGGCTGTTTACGCGACGCGGCCGGAGACCACCTGTGTGGTGCACGCCCACACGGAGGCGGTGCTGCCCTACACCATCACCGACGTGTCCTTGCGCCCCGTGGTGCACGACGCGAGCGACATCGGCTCGGTGATCCCACGGTGGGACGTCCGGGACGAATTCGGTGATGCGACAGATATGCTTGTGCGGAGCCAGGAAATGGGGATGTCGCTGGCCCGTGCGCTGGGGGACAAGAACGTCGTCCTGATGCGCGGCCACGGCTTCACCGCGGCCGGCCGTTCGCTTACGATGACCGTGCGGATGTGCGTCTACCTGGGACGCAACGCCAGGGTGCAGACGATCGCCGCCTCGATGGGCGAGATCGTGGCGCTCACCGACGGAGAGATCGAGGCCCGCCGCGCGTACGACCCGGACTCCCCGGCGATGCGCCGCGGCTGGAACGCCTGGGCCCAGCGCGCGGGTTGCGGGAATCTCCGCAACGAACAGCACAGAGACGGGCAAGGATCACCGTGAACGAAACCAGCAACCGGAGTCCGGGGTGGGGATGTTGTCCTCTCGGTGTTTCGGCGCTTGTCTCGCCGCCGTACTGACGCCGCCCCAGCGGTACTCGATCGTCCGGCCGAGCCTCGGGTCCAGGCAGCCACGACCATGGCGAAGCCGCTTCCGACGACGAGTACGCAGTCGTCACGGCGGGTGCCGGGGCATGCGTGTATGCGCCCGCGTGAGCAGGTGGCTACGTCCTGCTGATCGTCGCCTACGGCCTGTTCATGGCGAGCGGGCTGTTCGCCGACGCCTACCTCCGCTGGATCCGGCGGCACAGCTGGCTCTTCTCGATCGTCGACACGGCCGTGCTCGTGCTACTCGCGTGACGTGCCGCTGGTTCCGTCTATGTCGTGCCGGAGTTCTTCCATCCAGTTCGGATGATCGGTCCGGCTGGTTGCCCGGAAAGCGTGCCGCTGCGGGCCTAGGAGCGGGTCACTGATCTGAGCCCCCGCTGCGCGACAGTGGGGAAGGTAGAACTCTGCTCACAAATTTTGGCAGCGGCCCACCACGAACAATCTTCCTCGCGATGACGACCGCCATCGCCTCGGCTGTCGAGTCCCGCCCCGCCACTGAGCCCGCCGCCTCAACCGTTGACACACAACGGACATCGCCTCTAATGTCGGTAATCGAAATACGTTCGAATAACGAAAGATAGGCGATGAGGGCGGAGCTGCTCCGGGCGGCAGTCGTCGGCGCAGGGATCGGTGGCCTGGCGACCGGTCTCGCCCTGTACCGCCGCGGCATCGACGTCACCGTGTACGAACAGGCACCGGCCCTGGGCGAGGTTGGCGCCGGCGTTCAACTGACTCCGAACAGCTTTCGGTTGCTCGACCGTTTTGGACTGGGCGAGGATCTGCGCCAGCTCGGAGTCAAACTGGACCAGCGGCGGTCCAGGTACTATCGGATGGACGGGACTCCCATCGCTCCCGTACTGACCACGGATTCGAAGGGCAACGCCCTCTACGGGATCCACCGCGCCGATCTGGTCAGTGTACTGGCAGCCAACCTGCCCTCCGACGTCGTGCGGACGAGCCACCGGTGCACGGGCTTCAGCCAGTCCGACAGCGCGGCGCGCCTGGAGTTCGAGAACGGCACCGTGACCGAAGCGGACGTGGTGATCGCCGCTGACGGCATCCACTCATCATTACAACGGCATGTGGTCGAACCTGCCGAACCCGTGAACTCCGGGTCGGTCGCCTATCGAGGGCTGCTCGCCGCAGATGCTAACCCGTCCTGGCCGACGGATAGGTTCGAACTATGGATGGGCGCAGGTAAGCACTTCCTGGTCTTTCCGGTTCGCGCGGGCACGCTCATCAACTTTGTGGGCTTCGTCCCGAGTGAGGTCCACGCGGAAGAGTCCTGGTCGGCATTGGGTGATCCTGCCGTCCTCACCGCGTCGTTCGCCGGCTGGGACTCACGGATAGAGAAGTTGCTCGCCACGGTCCGGAACACGTTCTGGTGGGGTCTTTACGACCGCGAGCCGCTGTGGCGTTGGACCCACGGCCGGCTCACGCTCCTCGGAGATGCCGCACACCCCATGCTGCCCCATCTCGGCCAGGGCGCCAACCAGTCCATCGAGGACGCGGTCGCCCTTTCCATCGTGCTCACGGACGCGACACCGGAGACAGCGCCGGTCCGCCTACTGGAGTACGAGGCGCTGCGCCACCCGCGAACGACCGACGTACAGGCCGGTTCCCGCGCCAACGGACTGCGATACGACTCGCGCTACGAAGACCTCATCGTTCGCGACGTCGAACTCGACGCGGTCAAGGCCTTCCGGCTCTCCCTTTACGACTACGACGTCGAGCAAGCGGCAATCGACGCCCTGTCCCGCAGGCAGGACATAGGATTGTAGTTCTTCGGGCGACTCCTGAAGAGTAGGAGACACCTGTCAAAGATGTGGGGCCTGAGAAGGCTGCTGGAGAAGGCCAGCAGCTGGTGGCCGAGGTGGGCGACGATTAGTTGATTGTGCAGCTGGCGGATCGTGCGGGTCGGAACGCCGGTGCTGGCCGGGGAGGTGGGCCTGCTGGGGCTGGAGGGCGTGAACTCCGGTCGCGTTCACGACCGGCCGCAGCAAGCCGGTGCCACGTCGGACGAGAATCGGGTGGGGAGGCTCGTGTGCGCGAGCGCGTCGACGGAGGGCGGGACTGACACCGTCGCGTTCGCCACGCGCATGGAGGTGGCGAGCGTTTTGCTCGTACGGCCGACGGTCGCCTCGTCGTACGGTGTCCTCGTGTACCGTTCGCGGTCGTGTCTCGAAGGCGCCCCCTTCGCATCGATCCCATCGCTGAAGCGCATCACCACTGGGTCGCCCACGGATGGAAGCCCGCAGCCGACGGCATGGCGCTCGTCACGTCGATAGTCCGCGTGCAGCAGGTGCTCATGGCCCGGATCGAACGAACCCTGAGGCCGTTCGACCTCTCGTTCGCGAGGTACGAGGTCCTGATGATTTTGCACTTCAGCCGGCGAGATGAGCTTCCCCTCGGCAAGATCGGAGCGCGCCTTCAGGTTCAGCCCGGCGCGGTGACGAACGCGGTCGACCGGCTCGAAGCTGACGGACTCGTCGAGCGAAGACCCCATCCCACCGATGGGCGGGCGACGCTGGCCGCGCTGACAGATGCAGGACGGTGCCTCGCCTCGAAGGCCACGGAGGCCATCAACGCGGGTGTCTTCGAGAAGACGGGTGTCGAGAGCTCCGTGGCGCGACAGCTCGTCGAATTGCTCCGGCTCCTCCGTATCGATGCGGGCGATTTCGTGGCCGATGTCCGGGAGGGCAGTGACTGACGCTTTCGCGGTAGTTCAACCAGACGACTAGAGAGTGGCCGCCGACGTCGGCGAATGGATCGTGCCGTCGTCGACCACCTCGGTGCTGTGGCGGAGGACACGGGCGGTGAGCGAATGTCCACCGCTCCCCCCAATCGCAGCGACCAGGAAGCCGTTCGGGCGGGTAAGCGGCACGAAGTCGGCATCGTCGAGCTGTGTGTCGACTCGGTAGCCGCAGCTTCGAATGTCACCCGCAGTACGCCCAACGGTCTCAGCGAGGAACTGCTGCACGCGCTCCCGGGACCAGCCACCGGCCCCGAGGTATCGCCGAAAGTCGTCGCAGAGGGCGACGAGGAACATCGTCGGGTGCTCGAACGATCCACCAAGCGAGTCGTAGTTCTGTGGCGACGACATGTCGTCCGCCAACGTCCGCAGGATCCCTTCCGCGTCGACCGTTGCAATGTTCGTGGTCTGTCTCGATTGCGCACAGAGGAGGAGCGTCACCGTGCTCTGGCCCGCATCGAAGCCGAGCTCGGTGTGCAACGGCGGCCATGGACTGAGCTCCTCGGCTTCGGCAACAACACCGGACGAGTAGTGGTAGGGCGACCCGAGCCCGTGGGTGCGGCGCGCATGACCGAGAGCGAGGGCGATGGCTCGGCCGATCGAAGCATTGGACCGCGTTCCCGGGCCAAACGCGCCGCGACCCGAGTTTAGTCCGAGGTGTCTCCCGATCGGCCCGTTCACAATGACAATCGGGAACAGGTCCTCCTCGCCCGCGAACGTGTCCAGCCCGATACGAGGGTCGTGAGCGGCGTGGAGCGCCGCGACCACGACGGGGAGGTGCTCAGGGATGCAGCCCGCCTCCAGCGCCGTCGACGTGATCTGTTCGATTCCGAGTCCGCCGATCGATGGCAGATCGCCCACCCGCGACGTCATGGCGACGAGCCGATCGCGAACGAGGGGCATGCCCGGTAGACCATCGGCGGCGATGAAGTCGGTTCCCGAGGGAGGTACTGCATTCGAAATCGGCCCCCGAGGGATCGGAGCGATCGTGCAGCGGAACGCGGTCGCGGACAAAGACGTGGGCCCGTCCCCGCCGGCGGCGACGACGAGGAAGTCTTGGGGTGACCGGTACGCGAGGATCCCGTCACGCCGACGACGCGTGGTTCGGTGAAGGAACTTCCGCACGTCGGATTTCGTCCAGCCGGCGTCGCGTAGGTTGCGCCGGTGCTGCCGACCGAGCACGACGAGCGCCTGGGTCGCCGGCCGATCATGGCCGTCGATCGGCCGTGAGATCGGCTCCGTCAGCGTTCCCAGCGTTCCCAGATCGTCGGCGATCGCCCGGAGGAAGTGCTCGGGTGCGTGCGACATCGTGTGGACCAGCTGACGCGGATGCCGAGTCACCACGACGAGCAGAGTGCTCTCGCGCTGTTCGTATCCGAGTTCGGTGTGGAGCGGGGCCCAGTCTGGATCGTCCTCCTCGTCCTCGCCGAAGCAACACGTGAACGCGTACGGGCTCCCCATCGTCCCGCAGTCCCGCCGGGCGATCGACTCACCAGCGAGATTCATGAGTGACAACCGGATGGCGCGGCCGATCGTAGCGTTCGCACGGCGACCCGGACCGAACACCGGCCCACGGCTCCTGAGCTCGATGTCGTGTCGGATCGGTCCGTTGACGACGAGCCACGGCACGAAGCTGTTCGTGCTCGCGCCCCACCCCGAGGTCCCGAAGCCGGGCTCGATCAGGATCTCGAGTGCGGTGAGCACGACGCGCATGTCGCGGGGCAGACAGCCCGCCATCACGGCGTTGGCGGCGACGTCTTGGACTCGCACCGGCGACGACCGATACGCGAACTCCCCGAGTGTTTCGTCTCCGCGGCGTCCGGTGGCGGCGAGCATTGCGCGAACGGCATCGCCGGATGGGGGGATTACGGGCCAGCCATCGCTGAGCCCGCGGTCGAGGTATCGCTCGACGTGCGCTGCGTAGCGTTGTAGGGCGTGCTCGTCGCGCGACACCGACACCTCCAGAGGAACTTCCACACGCTACTGCGATGGGACTTTGGTGCTCGTTGGGGTGGTTGGTCGGGGGGCTGGTGGTGTTGCGATCGGTAGCCATGTGGGGGTACCCGATGTGGCGGCGTCGTTTCATGATCCGAGGGTTCGACGTGGGCTGCTGCGTTCGCGTTGCTGGTCCGG
>WHTG01000112.1 GCA_009377835.1 Nitriliruptorales bacterium | reverse complement strand
GGACAACAGACCCCCTGCGGATTCCCATTTCGCTGCCTCCTGGTTCACATGGGGGGTCGTCGCCCCCGGACTCAGCGCGCCTCACGGCGAAACGAGGCCTTCCTCCGGGTCCATCGGACAAATTGGCTACTCAGTCGAGCACGGCCAGAGTCTATAGAATGTATGAAGCTGGGCAAACTGGCCTCAGAGGCGGGCCGTCAGCTGCTGTCCGGAGGCCAAAGCACCCCGGCCTCCGCGGCGCTTGAGGCCGTCGATGCGGGCACCATGCCGGTGTGATGACGACCGACTGACGAAGGACCATCCGCGACGGCAGCAGGAGACGACGCGAGATGACACAAGCGGCCCCCGACTCCATCACTGTGGTGGAGAACACCGACGAACAGCGATTCGAGGCACACCTCGACGGCGAACTGGTGGGGGTCGTCGAGTACATCCCGCTGCCGGGAAAGATCGTTGCCACACACACCGAGGTGTCTCCGCGGCATGAGGGGGCAGGCATCGGGTCGAGCCTGGTCACCGGCGTGATGGAGCAGCTGCGGCGCGACCGCCGGCGGCTGCAGCCGCAATGCCCCTACGTGCGGTCGTGGCTGCAGCGCCACGAGGAGTATTCCGACATCGTGGATCCCACCACACCGCGCTGATCAACACCCCCAAGAGCACAACTCTCACCAACGCTGCACTGTGGTCACGATGTGACACTCAAGGCACAGCACGTACGCGCCGAGAACCCGACTCATGCTGCTGTTTCGTCGCATCCTGCCCCTGTTCGTCGCCCTGTGTGTGGTCGCCGCCGGACCGGTCGCCCCCGTGGCCGCCGCCGGTGACTACCGGACCGCCGTCAGGATCTACTTTCCCACCGTGAAGACGGCGCGGTACTCCAACGACTTCGCCAACGCCCGCAGCGGCGGTCGTGTCCACGGTGCGACCGATCTCTTCGCCGCGGCCGGGTCCCCCGTCTACGCCGCCCGCGGTGGGACGGTCATCTGGCTGCCACGTGAGGAGTCGGGAAACGCCGGCTTCGCGATCCAGATCCGTGGCGACGACGGCCGCGTCTACGCGTACTACCACCTGGGCCGCCACGGTGGCCGGTACCGCAAGGCGATCGCAGAGGGCGTGACACTGTTCGGGCAGGTGTCCCGCGGGCAGCTGATCGGCCGCCTCGGTGACTCCGGCAACGCGGCCGGTGGGGCGCCGCATCTGCACTTCGAGATCCAAGACGACGGCGTCGTCGATTCCTACGGCACGAACCGCCGCAACCCCTACAACTCGCTGCGCAAGGCGCAGGGCCTGGCGCAGGACATGAACCAGCCGATTGCCGCCGTCACGACGAAGAGAAGCCGATCCTCAAGCTCGGCGACCGTGGTCCCGCGGTCGAGAAGTGGCAGAGGCGGCTGACACGCAGTGGCCGCGTCGGCCCTGTCACGGCCGATGGCGTGTTCGGCCCCGGCACGGAGCGCGCGACGATCACGTTCCAGAAGTCCGCGGGCCTCGGCCCCAACGGACTCGGCCTCGTCGGCAGCAAGACCCGCAAGGCGCTGCGACTGGCACTGAAGGCGAAGTCCCAGCCGGCGCCGTCGACGCCGGCGCCCACGCCGAAGCCGTCGTCGCCGCCGGCAACCGCCAGTGGCGCGCCCACGCTGCGCATCGGTGACGGCGGCAAGCCGGTGAAGGTGTGGCAGCGGCGCCTGAATCGCAGCCGGCGCGTCGCTCGAATCGTCGTTGACGGGCAGTTCGGTCCGCGAACGCACCTGGCAACCGTCACGTTCCAGAAGTCCGTGGGCCTGGGTCCGCAGGGGCTCGGCGTCGTGGGACCCAAGACACGCGGCGCGATGAAGCGCGTGCTGCGCAGGCTGTAGGAGCGGCCGGAAGACGTCGCTGTCCGAAACCCGCCAGCATCGCCGTCTCAGGCGTGTGATGCTGCAGCGGTGATCGAGGACTTCGAACGGTGCTACCGGGCAGTCGCCAGCCGCGACGACCGCTTCGACGGGTGGTTCTTCACCGCCGTGACGTCGACCGGAATCTATTGCCGCCCCAGCTGCCCGGCGGTGACGCCGCGCCGACGCAACATCCGGTTCTTCCCCACCGCCGCCGCAGCGCAGCAGCACGGGTTCCGCGCGTGCCGGCGCTGCCGCCCCGACGCGGCACCGGGATCGCCGGAGTGGAACACACGAGCAGACGTCGTCGCGCGCGCGATGCGGCTGATCGCGGACGGGGTCGTCGATCGTGAGGGCGTCGCCGGGCTCGCGCGCCAGCTCGGGTACAGCGACCGCCACGTCAACCGGCTGCTCCTGGCCGAGGTCGGCGCCGGACCGTTGGCCCTGGCCCGGGCACAGCGCGCGCAAACCGCACGAATCCTGATCGAGACCAGCGACGTACCGATGGCGCAGCTCGCGTTCGCGTCGGGATTCGCCAGTGTCCGGCAGTTCAACGACACGGTTCGCGCCGTCTTCGCCACCACGCCGTCCGACCTGCGACGTCGCGTCGCACGCAACGCGCGCACCGTCGGCGCGCCCGGCGTCGTCTCCCTGCGGCTGGCCTACCGCCGGCCGCTGGAGTACCCGTCCGTGCTGAGTTTTCTGTCTGCGCGAGCCGTTGAGGGGGTCGAGGAATCCAGCGCTACCTCCTACCGGCGGACCTTGTACCTCAACCATGGCCCTGGAGTCGTCGAGTTGCGACACGTCCGGGACCACGTCGCGTGCCGCCTGACGCTGCAGGATCTGCGCGATCTGGGCACAGCCGTGAACCGCGTTCGGCGCCTGCTCGACCTCGATGCGGATCCCGTCGCCGTCGCCGGCGTCCTGGGCGGCGACCCGCTGCTGGGGCGCGCCGTTCGCGGCACGCCCGGTCTGCGGGTAGCGGGTAGCGTCGACGCGCACGAGATGGCGATCCGCGCGGTCCTCGGCCAGCAGGTGTCCGTCGCAGGCGCACGTACCCTCGCGGGTCGTCTGGCCGCCCGCTTCGGGAAACCCCTGACCTCACCTGACGGGCAGCTGACCCATCTCTTCCCCGAACCCGCTGCTGTTGCGGACGCGGACCCCAGTGCGTTGGGCATCCCCGTGGCCCGCGCCGCCGCGCTGAGAGGGTTGGCGAGTGCCATGGCGGATTGGCGGCTCCGGTTGGATCCCGGTGCCGACTGGGCTGCCGCCCGCAGTGAACTGCTGGCGCTGCCGGGCATCGGCCCGTGGACGGCGGAGTACGTCGCGATGCGAGCGCTGCGTGATCCCGACGCGTTCCCCGCGACAGACCTCGGGCTGCGCAAGGCTGCGGTGCGTCTGGGCATGGCGGTGGCCGATCTCCCCGCTGCGTCAGCACACTGGCGGCCGTGGCGCGCCTATGCCGCCGAGTACCTGTGGACGACATTGAAAGGAACAGCGTGATGCCGGCGCAGTATGTATGGACGGTCCCCAGCCCGCTCGGCCAGCTCAGCCTGCTGTCCGACGGCGATTGCGTCACAGGGCTGTACATGCCGTCGCCCAAGGGCGTGCCGCACATCGACCCGACAGCGATGCGCGACGTGGGCCCGTTCCGTCACGTCGCGTCGGAACTCGACGCCTATTTCTCGGGAAACCTCACGGACTTCACCGTGCGGGTACGCGGCAGTGGCACACCGTTCCAGCAGCGTGTCTGGACGGCGTTGCGGGCGATCCCCTACGGCCACACCGCGACGTACGGGTCGATCGCGGCGGCGATCGGCAGCCCGAAGGCGGTCCGCGCGGTCGGCCTCGCCAACGGGCGCAACCCCATCTCGATCATCGTTCCGTGCCACCGCGTCGTGGGAGCGGACGGCTCGCTGACCGGCTACGGCGGCGGGCTGGCGAACAAGGAGATCCTGCTCAACCTTGAGCAGCGGGTCCTCGCGGACGCGTCGCCGGCACGGACCTGACCACGCGGTCACCCCGCCCCGGGCTCTGCGCGGGCTCTGCTCGGTTGTGTTCGGGTTCGTTGCCCTACGGGCACGAACCCGAAGATCTTCGGGTTTGTGCTGTTGGGGTTACTGAAACAAAGGCGCCGGCGAGTCTTCGCCGCTGCGCCCGCTCACCCCAGGTGGTCGCTGCCGAACCACGGCTGCAGGGGCTCAGGAACGGCCACGGTGCCGTCTGCGCGCTGGTGCGTCTCGAGCAGGGCGATCAAGGTCCGTCCAACGGCGATAGCAGTGCCGTTGAGCGTGTGCACCATCGTGGTCTCGCCCCCGCCGGCGCGGTAGCGGCAGCGCAGCCGTCGCGCCTGGTAATCGGTGCAGTTGGACGCGCTGGTCAGCTCGCGAAACGCCTGCTGGCCGGGCAGCCACACCTCCAGGTCGTACTTCCTGGCGGCTGAAGCTCCGAGGTCGCCCACCGGGATGTCCACGACACGGCCGTGCAAACCCAGCGCCGTCAGGATGTCGACCTGCGTCGACCGCAACCGCTCGTGCTCGTCCCACGACTGGTCGGGGGTGACGAACGAGAACATCTCCACCTTGTCGAACTGGTGGACCCGGAAGATGCCGCGAGTGTCCTTCCCGTAGGTGCCGGCTTCGCGGCGGAAGCAGGTGGAGAATCCCGCGTAGCGCAGCGGCAGCTGATCGGCCTCGAGGATCTCGTCCATGTGCAGGCCTGCCAGCGGCACTTCTGAGGTGCCGACCAGATACAGGTCGTCGGCTTCGATGCGGTACAGCTGGTCGGCGCCGGTCGGCAGGAAGGCGGTGCCGAACAACGCGTCCTCTCTGGTGAGTACCGGTGGGATCACGGGGTTGAAGCCGCGCTCGGCCAGCATGTCCAGCGCGTAGCGCACCAACGCCAACTCGAGCATCACGGCTTGGCCCATCAGGTACGTAAACCTGCTGCCGGACACCTTCACGGCACGGGGGATGTCGATCAGCCCGAGTCGCTCCCCGATCTCCACGTGGTCGCGGATGTCGAACTCCAGTCGCGGCATCTGGCCGAATTGCGCCACCTCGACCGCGTCCTCGTCGGTCTGACCGTCCGGCGCCTGCGGGTGCGGCAGGTTGGGGATAACCGCCAGCGCCACGTCGAGTTCATGTTGCGCCTGCGCCTGCGCCGGTTCCAGCTCCGAGAGCCTCTGCGACACGGCACGCGTCTGCTGGATCAGATCCTCCTTCTCGTCCCTGGGGGCTGCGCCCACAGCCCTGCCGAGCTGTCGCTGGCGGGCACGCAACTCGTCGGCTTCGGTGATGAGCGCCCGCCGCTGCTCGTCCAGCGCCAGAATCTGCTTGAGCGTCTCGACCGGAACGCCGCGGCGGGTCAGCGCGAACGACGTGGCCTCGAAGTTCTCGCGTAGCAGCCGGATGTCGATCATGCCGGGGCAGGGTATCGAAATCGACGCGCCTGCGAACACGGCCCGCCGGCTTGGACCCGCCGGCGCGTTTTGTCGCCCGGTTCAGCCAAAAACCGGCCCCAAGAACCATTCAGGCCGGCCTCATTCATCATGCTTCCGTGGTGGCAGCCGGTAGGCCTCACGCAGTCGCTGCTCCCATTCGGGGTCGGATTCAATCACGTCGATGGAATTTTGATCGATGGAGTCCCTTTGTAGTTTAGATTCTATGGTGGCAGATCCTTCCAGTCTGGAAGACTCTCCCAACACGAGCGCGGCCGCGAGGGCTGTCGTCAGCGGGACCGCGGTGATGAGCCCCACCGACCCGACCAGTGTGCGGATGATCTCCACCGCGACCGTTTCCGTCGCGACCACGGTTCCGAGGCTGTCAGGGCTGCCGGCGAACAAGATCAGCAGCGGCAGCGCCGCTCCCGCGTAGGCAAGAAACAGGGTGTTCACGGTGGCCGCCACATGGTCGCGGCCCACCGCCAGTGCTCCGGCGACCAGCTTGCGAAACCGCGCCGCCGGGTTCGCCCGTCGGAGCTGGAACACCGCCGACGCCTGTGTCATCGTGACGTCGTCGAGGACGCCGAGCCCACCGATGACGATGCCGGCGAGCAGCAGGCCGCGCAGCGACAGCCCTCCAGCCTGGAAGTTCGCCTGGCGCGCCTCCTCGGAGGCGAACCCCGTGACGTTCGCTGCACCGACGAAGATCACCGCCAAGACGCCCGTGACCAGGAGCGCCAAGGCGGTGCCCACGACAGCTGCCGTTGTCTTCGCGCTGATGCCGTGGGAGAGGTACAGCGTGACGATCATGATCAGCAGGGACCCCACGATCGCTACCGCGAGGGGGTCCGTGCCATCCAGGATCGCCGGAATCATGAAGCCGACGATCAAGAAGAAGGTGATGGCGAGGCCCAGCAGGGCGCGAACACCCTGCACCCGCCCGAACGACACCACCGCGGCAACGAACAGCGCCGCCAGGACGATCAGCGGACCAGAACGCCGAAAGTCCGCGATGAAGTACGTCGCCGGCAGACCCTCCTGGGAGATGGAGGCCAACCGCACGCGCTGGCCGGCGCGGTACAGCGAGCCGGTCTCGTCGGTGGTCTCGAACTCGACGGTCTGACCCGTCTCGTCGATACGGGCGCGCACCGCGACAGTGACCGCACCTGGTGTGAGCCCGGTGTTGTCCGCCCCCTCGACCTCCTCGACGCCCAACAGCGTCGCGTTGACCACCTCCGTCGACTGCGCGGGGTTGGCCGCCGGGACTTCTTGCTCGCCAGGCCAGAGCAGCGCCATCGCGAGCAGCGCACCCAAGCCGATGACGACCACAGCGGCCAGTAACGAGCGGTGGGTGAGAGCAGCGATGGCGGCGCCTCCGAAGCGGGATGTGGTCAGGCTAGACCCCGCCCATGGATCAACCGGTTCAGCGGATCAGCCGCAGACGGCCTTGAGCATCGGGTACGGGTTCACGGCTCCACCCCCACCGGGGTGGTACTCGAAGTGGATGTGCGGCGAGGATCCACGGGCGTTGCCGGTGTCGCCGTTGTGGGCAATCAGCTGCCCCGCCTGCACACGCTGCCCCGCGCGTGCGACGAAGTCCTGCAGGTGCATGTACCAGTAGGTGTCCCCGTCGTTGCCGCGCAGCGACAGGAACAGTCCGCTGATCCCGCTGGTGCGCGTCCACTCGACGGTCCCCGAAACGATCGCGAACACGTTGCCGCCGCGGACGCCGAAGATGTCGGTCCCCTGGTGGGTCCGCCCACCTGACCGCGGTGCCCCCCACGTGTCGGTGAAAGAGCGGGGATTGGCCTGAGGGCAGACCTTGCCACCGCCGGAAGAGGCGCCGCCCGAGGAGCCACCACCTGACGAACCTCCGCCGGACGAACCTCCCCCGGAGGAGCCACCGCCTGCGGGTTGCGGCGCGGGCGCCGGAGCGGGCGAGCCCGACGCCACCTCCGCACGGTCGGCAGACCGGCTGGCAGCGGCCGCACGGCGCTCGGCGGTCTCTGCAGCCGCCAGCTCACGCGCCTTCTCCTCGGCTTCCGCAGCGGCGGCAGCCGCCTGACGCCGCGCCTGGGCCTCTGCGGCGAGGCGTCGCGCCTCTTCCCGCCGTCGCTGGACCTCCGCCGTCAGCTCCTGGTGCTGGCGTCCCGCTGCGGCGAACTGCGCGTCCAGCGCCGCCTGCGCATCCGCCGCCTCCCTGGACAGTCCGTCGAGACGCGCGTCCACTTGCGCGAGTTCGGCGCGGCGCGCCTGCGCGGTGGTGATCAGGGCGGTCGCCTGCTCGAACTGCTGCGCGTCGTCCCGAGTCAACGCGCTCAAGTAGTGGGTTCTGCTACTCAGTTCCGAGACCGACGTGCCGGTCGCGAATGCCATGAAGTCGTTACCGCGGTCACCCTTGTAGATCTGGACCACGCGGCGGTCCATCAGCTTGCGCGCCTTCGCTTCCCGACGTTCCAGCACGTCGAGTTCCTCACGAAGCGCGTCGGCCCGGTCGCGCACCTCCGCCAGCCGTGCAGTCAGATCGTCCACCCGAGCGGTCGCCGACTCCAGCGACGACGACAGCCGCGCCTGCTCCGCCTCGACCTGCTCCAGTTGCTGCCGCAGCGCCTCCTCGTCCGGTTGCGCGGCAACAGGGAGCAAGCCGCTGACCAGCGACCAGACACAGACGAACGTCACCAGCGCGAAAGTGCGGACGGATCGCTGGAAAGTCGTCGACGGGGAAGGCGTCGGCGAAGACATGTCCGCTGAGGCTATCCCACGATCCATGCAGAAGGTCAAATTCGATTGCTCACGTCGCCGGTGAGGCGTGCGTACCAATCGGCGGCCTCAGCGTATGCAGCGTCGGAATCCGCGGGACCCGGACCGTCCACCACGCCGTCCGCCCGGGCGTAGGAGCCCAGGATCCGCACGTCCGCGGCGTGCCGGTGCACGCTGCGCAACGCTTCGGCGACCCGTGCGTCCGTCACGTGTCCGGCGCAGTCGATGAAGATGCAGTACTCACCAAGCGCCTGCTTGGTGGGTCGGGACTCGATCTTGGTCAGGTTGATCCCCCGCAGGGCGAACTCATCGAGGATTCGCAGCAACAACCCCGGCCGGTCCTCGCCGAAGAACACGACGATCGAGGTCTTGTCGGCCCCGGTCCGTGCAGCCATGGACGCGCTGAGCACCACGAAACGCGTCGTGTTGCCGTCGTGGTCGTGCACGTCCGCCGCGCGCACCTCCAGCCCGAAACGCTCCGCGGCGACGGCAGGCCCGAGCGCCGCGACGGAGCCGTCGCCGGCCGCGGCCTCACGCGCGGCTTCGGCGGTGGAGGTCGCAGCCTGCAGTTCCGCGGTCGGCAGGTGGTCCGACAGCCATCGCCGGCACTGCGCCAACGCGTGAGGCTGGCTGCGGACGGTGGTGATGTCCTCCAGTGCCGATCCGGTCTTCGCGAGGAGGTTCATCGCGATGGGGATCGTGATTTCGGCGCGGATGTAGGCGCCGGCAGGACCGAAGGCGAGGTCGTCCAGCGTCACGTTGACCGATCCCTCGATGGAGTTCTCCATCGGCACGACCCCCAGCGGCACATCACCGTCGCGCACGGCTGCGATGACGTCGCTGATTGTCGCCTTGGGAACCAGGTCGCCGTCAGGTGCGGCCCTGACCGCAGCCTGGGATGTGAAGGTCCCGTCCGGTCCGAGGAAGGCGACGCGCGTCATACGGAGGCGGTCAGGAGGCGTCGCGGATCACCCGCGCCTCTCGGCGGGAGAGTTTCTCCTCGCCGTCACGGGCGCCACCTTCCACCGCCTTGAGGATTGCACGCTCCTCCTCTTCGGACAGGTGGTGGCTGCTGCGGCCGGCACGCACCGCCTTGGCGTAGACCCTGGTGTCGGTCCGGCCGTTGATCGCGGTGACAACCATGCCGTCGCCGTGCTCGTCGAGGAACGCCGTGCTGAACGAAAGGTGACCTCCCATGTCGTCGAAGGCGTCGTAGCGCACCGTGTGCACACGGCTGATCGCGCCCGCGAGCATCTCGCGAAGGCCGTAGCTGTGGTCGCGTAGCGTCCCGACGTCGCCGCGCAGGCCGCGGACTTCCTCGATGTGCCGCCGCAGCAGGGTCAGGACGTCCTCCCGGGACCCCAGGCTGAACACCCGGTACGACGCCCGGACGCGCCGCTGCCCGAGCAACGCAAGCAGGGACATGACCACGGCGGCAAGGGAGGCGCCGATGGCGACGGCCAGCAGTGCGCCGACTGTTGCCGAACTCAGTTCCACGGGCCACCTCGCCGCCGGCGCGTGCCGTGTGCCGCAGATCTGCGACCCGGCCTTCGACAATCGAGTGTAGACCCGGCGGTACCCTCCGACGCGATGGCTGACCACCGCACCGTCAGGCACCACACCGTGGCGCCTGCCCGATGAGGGCCGCTCACGTCGACGCCTATTCAGGCGCGAGCGGCGACATGTTTCTCGGCGCCCTCATTGACGCAGGGACGTCGATGGCGGATCTGGAGGCGATTCTCCGCGGGCTGCCTCTCGACGGGTGGTCGCTGGACGCCGAACCCACCACCCGTCAGGGGATCGGCGGCACGCATGTCCGTGTCCACAGCGACGAGGACGGGGTGGTCCGCACATGGGGCAACGTTCGCTCGCTGCTCGGCGCCGCGAACCTGCCCGAACAGGTGCGCGCACGCGCCGTCGGCGCGTTCTCGCGGCTGGCAGCCGCCGAAGCGCGGATCCACCGCATCGCCGTGGACCGGGTGCACTTCCACGAAGTCGGTGCGGTCGACGCGATCATTGACGTCGTCGGTGTGTGCGCGGCGTTCCACCTACTCGGTGTCGAACGGGCGACCTGCGGCCCGGTCGCCATGGGTTCGGGGATGGTGAAAGCGGCGCACGGCTTCTCCCCGATTCCGGCCCCGGTCGTCGTCGAGTTGCTGCGAGGTGTACCGACGTTCGCGACCGACATCGCGGTCGAGTTGTGCACGCCGACCGGGGCGGCGCTGCTCGCGGAGTGGATCGACGACTGGGGGGCACAGCCCGAGATGATCGTCGACCGTGTTGGATACGGCGCCGGCACGCGCGACCTCGACCGGCCGAACTTGTTGCGCATCGCTGTCGGAGAGGTCACGAGGACGGCCGGCAGCGGCCAGGCCCTGGTGCT
>WHTG01000140.1 GCA_009377835.1 Nitriliruptorales bacterium | reverse complement strand
TGGCGGCGGTCCCACGGTCATCGGCCGGATCGCCGCCGTGGCGTCCGACTTCGACGTGCGGCAGGGTGTCTGCGGGAAGGACGGTCAGGGCGTTCCGGCCGGGCTGGGTAACCCGACGCTGCTGATCGGACGGATCACCGTGGGGGGGACAGGATGACCGACATCGACCTGCTCGCGCTGCTCGACCGTGTCGCCGCCGAGGCCGTATCTGGCGAGCAGGTCGAGGTGTACGGGGTCGACCAGACTGAGACGACGGTTCGTGCGTACGGCGGCGACGTCGAGTCGCTGTCGTCCGCGCGCACGGCAGGTGTGGGGATCCGCGTCATCGCCGGCGGCGGAGTCGGGTACGCGTACACCGCCGACACGTCCGCCGACGCGCTGTCCGAGACCCTGTCCGAGGCACGGGTCAACGCCCGCGTCGCGACCGCCGACGACGCGAACGTGCTTGCCGGCCCCACCCCGTATAACGACCTGCCCGAGCTGTACGACGAGCGGTTCACCGACATGTCGACCGACCAGAAGGTCGATGCGGCGCTGCATATCGAGGCGGCCGCACGGGCCGGCGCCGAGGTCAAGGGGGTGGACGCCGCCGTCTACGGCGACACCGACGCCACCGTGGCGATCGTGTCCAGCACCGGGGTCCGCGGGCGGTACCGTCGCTGCGACGCGTACGTGCTCGTCGAGGTGCTGGCTGAACGCGACGGTGCGACGACCGCCGCCTACGGCCTGGACATGGCACGGGTCGGCACCGATCTGGACATCGAGGCGGCGGCCGCCGAAGCCGTGGAACGGGCCGGGCGGCTGCTCGGCGGGCGCAAGCCGCCGAGCGCACAACTGCCGGTGCTGCTCGACCCGTATGCGACGGCGTCGTTCCTGGGCGTCCTCGCCGGCGCGCTGACGGCGGATGCTGTGCAGAAGGGCCGCAGCCTGTTCGCCGGCAAGGTCGGCGAGACGATCGGGCCCGCACACCTGAACCTGGTCGACGACGGCCGTCTAGTGGCTGGGCCGGCGGCGGCGCCGTGGGACGACGAGGGTGTGCCGACCGGCCGGACCTCGCTGATCGCGGGCGGGACGCTGCAGGGGTGGCTGCACAACACCTACACCGCCACCAAGGACCAGTCGGTGTCCACCGGCAACGCCAGCCGGTCGGGCTTCAAGTCCCCGCCAGGGATCAGCTCCAGCAACCTCTTCTTGGAACCCGGCACGCAGAACCAGGACGCGCTGCTGCGTTCCGCGGGGACGGCCTTCTACTGCCAGCAGGTACTGGGGGTGCATTCCGGTGCGAACCCGATCAGTGGCGAGTTCAGCGTCGGCGCGTCCGGTGTGATGGTGCGCGACGGCGCGTTCGCCGAACCGGTCAGAGAGGCGACGATCGCGGGGACCATCCCCGGCATGCTGCGGGGATTGGTCGCCGTCGGATCGGATCTGCGGTTCCTCCCGTTCGGTGGCGGCATGGGTGGCCTGACCCTGCTCATCGACGGGATGACCCTGGCGGGGGACTGACCGTCACACGCCGCTGGGAGGGCCCAGGAACTGGTAGGCGATGATGGTCAGGACCGCGACGAACACGCAGTAGCCCGCGAAGCCGGTCAACCGGTCCCGCGCCACCATGGCGACCAGGAAGCGCACCGCCACGTATCCGGACACGAACGATGCGGCGACGCCGGCGGCGATCATGGCCCCGGAGAAGTCGCTGGGTTGACGCAGGTCGGGCAGGCTGAGCGCGAACGCCCCCACCAGGGCCGGCAGCGACAGCAGGAACGAGAAGCGGGTGGCGGCCTCGCGGGTCATCCCGGCGAGCATCGCCCCACTGATGGTGGATCCGGACCGCGAGATGCCCGGCATCAGGGCCGCCACCTGGAACACTCCCGCGACGAGTGCCTGCGTCACGGTCATGCGTTCCAGAGAGCTCCCGGCGGGATCCACCGGGTCCTCGCCGAGCGGCAGAAGGCCGCGGCCGGCGGGTCCGTCATCGTCGCCTCCGCCGATCCCTGATCCCGGCGGCACGGGCTGTTGCTGCGCTTCGGCGTCGCTCGGCTGCGCGGCCTGGCGCACGCGAACGGAGCGCCGCCGCTCGCCGATAACCAGCAGCAGTGCGGTCACCATCAGGGAACCCGCAACCACCAGCGGCTGCTCGAATGCCTGCCCGACCAGGGCTTCGAGGAACAGCCCGGCGGCCGCCACGGGGACCGATGCGACGGCGACGAGTAGAGCCAGTCGCCGGTATACCCGCGCATCGGCGTCGGGATGACGGGTGATGACACCGCGGGCCATCGCGAACAACTCCCGCCGGAAGTACACGACGACCGCCGCTGCCGTCCCCAGGTGCATCGCCACGTCGAACGCCAGACCGGGGTGCTCCCACCCCGCCAGGTATGGAACGATGACGAGGTGCCCCGATGAGGACACGGGGATGAATTCCGTCATGCCCTGCACGATGCCGAGGAAGATCGCCTCGAACCACAGCATGCCGGGGTCAGACCCTTTCGTGGATGGATGTCCCGGTCAGCCCGGGCCGGCGGCGGGCATGCTATCGGTGGTGGGAGCGGGAGCGTGCGCGAGCATGACGCGACCCAGCGCCAGTCCCGCGCTGACCGCCTCGACTTCGTCCGTCTTCAGTCCGATGAGGCTGGTGAGGCCGGTAGCGTCCGACCGGACCTGCAGCACGGGCCGCTGTGCGGCGACCAGCTGTGCGGGTTCGTCTCCGGAGCCCAGCGTCCACACGTCGACCCACCCGCCCTGGCGCACGTCCCACCCCGCCTCCGTCGGCACGGGGACGGCGCGCATGGTCCGCGGCAGGCCGACGGCCGGCCCGCGTGCATCCAGGTGTTTGGATGTCAGGACGCTGCCGCGCGTCAGCGGGAGGGACAGCACCGCGCCGTCCGGGGGGACCCCGACCGCACCGGGCGGCACCGCGGACGGGGGCAGCCGCACGAACCGCACCCGGTGTGGATCGTCTCCGACCTTCAGGTCGACCGCTGCGACGGCGACTTTCTGCAGCGGCCCTCCCCAACGCGATTCCACGGCTCGGATTCGTGCGTCGACGGCCACCCCCAGCGCAACGAGCAGCAGCCCGGCGATCACCATCCGCAAGCGTGGTGGCCGTCGGGACCACCACTCGCCGGCGGCGTCAAGCGGCCGAGGCAACCGCAGGTGAGGCCCGTGCAGGTCGAGTCGGTGCAGCATGCACCGACCATGGGCCACCGCGACGCCGAATGCTGCGGCGGGACGGACGGTGCTGTGGACAAATCCGGCGACGCCGCCTGGCCCCGCCGGAGCTACGGCTCGAAGCGGGCGCCTGTCAGTGCCGACAACGACGGCCGGTCAGGTGACAGCGGCAGTGCCGGGATGATCTCGAACAGCAGGTCGCGCAGCTTCGCGTTGTTGGCCCGGAAGACCTCGACCACCGCGGCGTGCGAGACCGGCTCGACATCCGGGTCGTCCTCCAGCCCGACGTCGTAGTCGGTGATGAGCGAGATGTTCAGGGCGGCCATCTCGAGTTCTCGCGCGAGAATCACCTCGGGGTACTGGGTCATGTTGATGACCTCCCACCCCATCGAGGAGAACCACTTCGACTCGGCCTTGGTCGAGAAGCGCGGTCCCTGGATCACGACGAGGGTGCCACGCTCGTGCACCGGAATGCCGAGGTTGTTCGCCGCGTTGATCGCGACCTCCCGCATCTCGGCGTCGTACGGCTCCGCGAAGCCCACGTGGGTCGTCTCGGGACCGTCGTAGAACGTGTCCTTCCGGCCGCTGGTACGGTCGACGACCTGGTCGCAGATCACGAAGTGGCCCGGCGCGACGTGCTTCTGCAGACTGCCCGCGGCGCAGGGGAGGATCAGGTCGGTCGCTCCCAGCTGCTTCATGGCCCATACGTTCGCCCGGTAGTTGATGGCGTGGGGCGGCAGCTCGTGCTTGGGCCCGTGGCGGGGGAGGAAGCCGACGTTGCGGCCGCCGATGTCACCGATCACGACGGGTGCCGACGGCGGCCCGAAGGGCGTGTCGGCTACGACCTCCCGCGCGTCGGACAGCAGCGAGTAGAAGCCGGAACCTCCAAAGATCCCGACCTGAATCTGATCTGTTGACACGTCGAATCCTTCGGTGCGTGGTGCCAGACGTCAGGCGGACTTCGCGGCGTCGTCCGACGACGAGGACGAGGACGAGGCCGCGTCGCCGCTGGTGCTGCTTGCGGTGACGCCGTCGGAGGAGCCCGTTTCGGACCGTGAATCGGAGCCCGACTTCGACCGGGAATCAGCGTCCGACTTCGACCGGGAATCGGCGTCCGACTTCGACCGCGAATCGGTCACGTAATAGCCCGAACCCTTGAAGATGATCCCCGCCGCGCTGAACACCTTCCGCAGTTGACCGCCGCAGCGGCCGCACTCCGTCAGCGGGTCGTCCTTGAAGCTCTGAACAACTTCAAGGTGCTCACCGCAGTCTCGGCACGCGTACTCGTACGTGGGCATGGATGGTTACTCCGCGGTCAAGACGGTGGGGACGACTCGCAGCAAAGTATGACCCTTCTGCGACGCTTCACAATCCCACCGGCGTCCGCCGGGAGCTCAGATGCCGGGCCGCAGGGTCCGCGTCGGCGTCACGATCACATCGACCGTCCGGTCGTGAGGCTCGACCGGGACGTGGTCCACGAGTTGTGAGTCGAGAGCAATACCGACCACGACCGCGCCCCGTCGCAGCCGTGCGAGCAGCCGGTCGAAATGCCCTCCGCCGAAGCCGAGGCGGTGGCCTGTGGGGTCGAACCCGACACCTGGCGCGAGAACCACGTCGACCATCGAGGCGCGCATGGGCGCGCGTCGTTCGGCCACGGGTTCGCGCACGCCGCGCCACCCCGGCGCCAGGTCCGCAGCAAGGTCGCCGATGCTGCCGATCCCCAGTGACGGACCCTCGACCCACGGCAGGCACACCGTCACGCCGGCGGCCTGCAGTCGCTGCAGGGCCGCGTCGATGGAGACCTCCTCCGGCGTGGCCGCATAGCCCATGACGACGCGCGCTGTGGCAAGTTCAGGCAGGACCGCGAGGCGCCGGCAGACCGCGGCGGACGCGCCCGGCAGGTCGGCCTCGGTTGCCCGCGTCTCGCGCAGCCGCACACGAAGGGCATTCTTCTGTTCGGTCACGCCGGTGATCTTGGCCGCTTTCGTTCACTCTCGGGTGCCATTTCCTTGCGCGCGCGGTGAGCACCCGAACGGTTGCGCAGGGTGTCATCATGCTAGTCATGGGACTGCGTGCCCGGTTGGCTTTGTTCTTCATTGCGATCACCGTGATCCCGCTCGCGGTGGCCGTGATTGTGTTGCAGTTGCAACTCAGCGAGCGACTCGACAACGTGGCACAGCGTGAGCTGATTGCGTCGGCCGCGGCCTCGCGCACCGCCGCCGATGCCTTCCGCGCCCGCGCCGCCGACCTGGCAACCGACGTGGCCGAGACCAACGCGGCGCGTGTGCTCACGTCCGGAGACGCCGCCGCCGCCGAACGGGTGGTGACGCGGCGCCTGCGAGCCCCAAACGACCGAGCACAGATTCTGGTCATGGCCGATTCGGACGGCCGCATCCTGGGGTCACATTTCGCCGCGCCGCGCTTTGCCGACGGGCGGAGTGGCACCGTCCCTTCAGACGAGGAGCTGGCGGCGGCTCTCAAGGGCGGCGAGGACATCACGGGTGCGCTGCTGGAGGTCCGCGAGGTCATGAGACCGTCGCGGCGCCGGCTCGGCTGGGTGGCTGCGGGGATCTGGGCCGACCAGGGGCTGCTCGAACGGCTGCCGTACCCGGGCGGTGGCGCGGTGGTGGTCGACGGGGAGGTGCTGGCGGCCTCGGACCCGGCGGTGGCCGAGGGTTCCGCCGACGATCTGCCTGCTCCGGGCGAGATCGCGCAGCTGCGGCTGGCGGGCACGTCGGTGAAGGCGACGACCGTCGCGCTGGGCGACGAAGACGGCGCCCGGCTGCTGCTGTGGCACACGGCGGCTCCGCCGCTACGGCTGCCCGGGGCTCTGCTGGGGCTGCTGGTTCCGGCGGTGCTGCTCGCTGCTGCCGTGGGGTGGGTGCTGGCCAGCGGTGTCGTCGCGCCGGTCGAGCGGGCCGCGCGAGTTGCCAGGTCGGTGGCGGCGGGGGATCTGGACCAGACGCTCGAACCCAGTGGTGGGCGTGAGCTCGGCGCCCTGGCCGGCGCGTTGAACACCATGAGCGCCGAGCTGCGTGAACGACTGGCTCAGTTGGAGGCCAGCCGCGACCAGCTGCGCCAGTCCCTCTCGCGGCTGGGACAGACCTTGTCCTCCAGTCTGGACCTGGACCGCACACTGGCAGTGGTCGTCGAGACGGCGATCGAGACGCTGAGCGCGAACCGCGGGCTGCTGTGGCTGTTCACACCCGAACGCGACGCGTTGTACGTCAAGGTCGGGCGCGGCGTCGGCCAAACCGTGGCACGCCTGCCGGTCGGCTCGGGCCTGGCAGGCCATGTCGCGCGCGTCGGCGTCGCTTTCCGGATCCCCGCCGATGGCGACAGCGTCCCGTTCCCGTCCGACGACGAACCGTCGGCGCCACACAAACTCGCGGTGCCGATGGTCGGGCGCGGCCGGGTGCTGGGCGTGCTGACCATCCTGGGTGACGACCCGGAGCGGCCCTTCAGCCAGGACGATCTGGACACCCTTCGCAGCTTCGCTGCGCAGGCGTCTGTCGCCATGGAGAACGTCATGCTCCATCGCGAGGCACAGCGGCTGTCGGTCACCGATCCGCTGACCGTGCTCTGGAACTTCCGTTACTTCCAACTGCAGGCCGACCGCGAGATGGAGAGCGCCGCTCGGTTCGAGCGGCCGTTGTCGCTGCTCATCATCGACCTCGACCATTTCAAGACGGTCAACGACCGCTTCGGTCACCAGGTCGGCGACGACGTGCTGGTGGAAGTCGCGCGGCGCATCCAGGCGGCGACCCGAGTCCCCGACGTCGTGGCGCGGTACGGGGGTGAGGAGTTCGTCGTGCTGCTTCCGGGCACGGGCCTGGCCGGTGCCGTGTCGACCTCCGAGCGGATCCGTGCGGCGGTCAGTGCGTCGAAGGTGACGATCACGACCGCTCGCGACGTCGCGCCACTGTCGGTGACGTGCAGCATCGGGGTCGCCGAGCATCCGCGGCATGGCACCACCGTGGCCGGATTGCTGCGCAGTGCGGACGCCGCGATGTACCTGGCGAAGACACAGGGCCGCGACCGGGTCGTGGGAGCCGGTATCGACGATTCCTCCGTCGGCGGCCCGGTCGGCGGCGGGGAGGCCGCGCGCCGCTAACGTCTCCGGCGTTCACTAGGATCGGCGTCGATCGCAAATCCAGGTGTTCAAGTGGGGAGCCGCCAGTGCGTGCGCGAAGAGCAGTTGTTCCGGCCGCCGGGCTCGGCACGCGTTTCCTTCCGGCAACCAAGGCCCAGCCCAAGGAGATGCTGCCGATCGTCGACAAGCCGGCCATCCAGTACGTCGTCGAAGAGGCCGTGATGGCTGGTCTCGACGACATCCTGATGGTCACCGGCCGCGGGAAGCGGGCGCTGGAGGACCACTTCGACAACGCGGTCGAGCTCGAGAGCCAGCTGGCGAACTCCGGCAAGGAGGACCTCCTCGCCGCGGTGCGGGCGGTGTCGCATCTGGCAACGGTCCACTACATCCGTCAGGGGCAGCCGCTGGGACTGGGTCACGCCGTCGGATGTGCGCGCTACCACGTCAACGACGAGCCGTTCGCCGTCCTCCTCGGCGACGACCTGATCGGGCAGGACGAACGACTGCTGTCGCAGATGGCCGACCTGTGCGACGAAACCGGCCGCAGCGTCGTGGCTGTGATGGAGTTCGGCCCGGACGAGCTCGACAAGTACGGCGTCGTAGCGGGTGAACCCGATCCGGACCGTCCGGACGTGTTCCACGTGACGGACCTCGTCGAGAAGCCCGGCCGGCGTCACGCGCCCTCTAATCTGTGCATCATCGGCCGCTACGTCCTCACGCCCGACATCTTCGACCTGATCGACACCACCAGGGCGGGTCGCGGCGGAGAGATCCAGCTCACGGACGCGATGAAGGCACAGGCGCGGGCCGAACCGATCCGCGCCATCAAATTCTCCGGCGTGCGCTACGACGTCGGTGCGAAACTGGACTACCTGCGCGCCACCGTGGAGCTCGCGGTCCAGCGCGAGGACCTGGGAGCGGACTTCCTCGAGTTCCTACGACGGTTCGTCAAGGACCGCGAATGAGCCACGCCGCCGCCGACCGTCCGTCGGTCACGGATCCCGCGGAGCTGACGTCGCTGGAGCAGCACCGGCGCGACGTCCTGAGCAGAGTCGTGCCGCTGGAGCCGATCGAGCTCGGACTCATCGAGGCGCACGGGTGAGTCCTGGCCGAGGACATCACCGCGCCGGCTGACATCCCCGGCTTCGCCAACTCGGCGATGGACGGATTCGCGGTCCACACGGGGGCGGTGACCACTGACGAGGCGATCCGGATCGAGGGGGAACTTGCGGCCGGGGCGGGAAAGACGCCGCAGCTGGAGCCGGGTACTGCCGTGCGCATCATGACGGGCGCGCCGATCCCTCCAGGGGCCGACGCTGTCGTACCGGTCGAGC
>WHTG01000193.1 GCA_009377835.1 Nitriliruptorales bacterium | reverse complement strand
CCTCTCGACCCAGGGCTTGACCCAGCGTGCACGCTGCTCGGGCGTGACCAGCGGCTCGGCGATCGCGGCGAAGAACGGTCCGGCGCAGTACATCAGCGCAGCGGGATTCGCGCCGAGGAGCATCGCGGTGGCGGCCCAGGTTAGGCTGGGGGTGGAGCCGAAGCCGCCCAGATCCTCGGGAAGGCTCATCTGGTGCCACCCGCCACGGAAGTACGCGTCGAGCGCCTTGGAGATGCCCTTCGGCACCGTGACATTGCCATCCTCGAGCTTCAGAGGGGTGCGGTCTCCCTCGACGAAGCCGTCGGAGAACGTGTTGAGCGCCAGCCGCTCCACCTCCTGCAGGACGCCCCGTGCCGTGTCGTGGTCCATGTGGGAGAAGGGACCCTGCCCGAAGTACTCCTGCACCCTGAAGACCTCGAAGAGGTTGAACTCGATGTCTCGCAGGTTGCTCTTGTAATGGGTCATTTTGCCCCACTCCTGACGGTCGTGCGGGCCGCGTGGCGGTCTAGATGTTGTTACCGCTGGGTAATGTTACTACTCGGTAACTTCGGTGGGCAACCATCATCCGGCGCCCTGGCCCCGCGCCCCGGCCCCAGCGAAGCTCCCGGCACCGGGGCGAACGCGGCAGACTTGCCCGATGGTGGGTGAGGTCCTCCTCTGGCTCGGCGGTGGGCTCGGCCTGGCCATGGTTCTTACGGCGTCCGTCAGCGTGTTCCAGGTGCTCGTCGTCCCGCGCGGACGACCGAATTGGCTGGCCGCGCGCATCGCGGGTTTCGTGCAGGCGCTGTTCCACATCGCGGTCAAGCGAGCGAAGACCTATGAGGCGAAGGACCGTCTCCTGGCCCAGGTCGGGCCGCTGACGTTGCTCTTCATGCTGCTGGCGTGGCTGTTCGCGTTCCACATCGGCTATTCGCTGCTGCTGTGGCTCGTCACCGGCGGGGGACTGTGGGGGGCGGTCCGCGAGATCGGATCGTCGCTGTTCACCCTCGGGTTCGCCTCCCGTGCGACACCCGGTGTGACGGTCCTCGATTTCTTCGCCGCGGTGACGGGATTGGTGGTCGTCGCGCTGCAGATCGCGTACCTGCCGGTGCTGTACTCGGCGTTCAGCAGGCGCGAGGTCCTGGTCACGACGTTGCAGAGCCGCGCGGGCTCACCCGCATGGGGTCCCGAGATCCTCGCCCGGCACCAGCTGGTCGACATCGTCGACAACCTGCGGTTGTTCTACGCAGAGTGGGAGACATGGGCGGCCGAGGTGGCGGAGAGCCACTCCAACTATCCGATTCTGGTGCTCTTTCGCTCGCCGCATCACCTGCGGTCGTGGGTGCTCGCCCTGCTGTCGGTGCTGGACTCCGCCGCCCTGTACCACGCGTTCAACCCGGACGAGGCGCCTTCGGAGACGCGACTGTGCCTGCGCATGGGCTTCACGGCTCTTCGCGACATCGCCGACGTCGTCGGGTTGCCGTATGACCCGGATCCGACGCCTGAGGATGCTCTGCAGCTGTCCTACGAGGACTTCCTGCAGGGCGTGCGGCGTCTGGAGGGAGCAGGGTTCCCGATGTCGCGCACCGTCGAGGAGGCGTGGCCGCATTTTCGTGGATGGCGCATCAACTACGAGGGCATCGCGTATGCGCTGGCCGAGCGGGTGGTTGCACCGCCGGCGCCCTGGTCCGGGGCCCGCACGCGTCTTGCCGGTCTGGAGATCGAACCGTACCGACCGGTCGACCGGCGTCCCGGTGGTGACGTCCGTCACATCGAGGTCCCCCCGCTGAGCACGGAGTGACCGTGCTCAGCGAGGCTGCTTGACGGGAGAGTCCGCAAGATCCGGCAGCGCGGCGCGCACCTGCGCGACCGTTTCGCTGATCGTTGTCGCAATGCTCGAGCCGCCGGGGGTGCGGATCGTCCACGCGCCATCGCCGACCTCGACCGTCACCGGCGCAGACTCCTCGACGGCGAGGCCTTCACGCTCCATGGCGCGCCGCGTCCACACGGCGGCCAAACCGTCGCCGCTCACAGCGACACCGGCGAGCATGGCGGGTACGGGAACGAAGACACCGCGCTGCATGTCGAACGTCACCTCGTCGCCCGCGAACGCGCGGGCAACGACACCCGCCAGGACCAGATCCTCGGGACCGCCGGCGTGCACGCGCGTCCCGTCCCCCCCGGGCTCCAGCAGCCACAGCGTGTCGGCGTGACGGAGCGCCAGATCCAGGTCGTGCGTCGTCAGCAGGACGGCGAGACCGCACTCCCGGGCGAGGTTGCGCAGGATCTGGACGAGTTCCACGCGGCGCGGGACGTCGATGAACGCCACCGCCTCGTCCAGTCCGAGCAGGGTCGGCTGCTGCGCCAGCGCGCGCGCGAGCAGCACCCGCTGGCGTTCTCCGTCGCTGAGTTCCGCCACGGGGCGATCCGCAAAGGTCGAGGCGCCCGTCGCCGCCATCGCCCATGTGACCGACGCCCGATCCGACTCCTTCAGGCGCCCCGCCCAGTCGGTGTGGGGGTAGCGGCCGAGGCTGACCAAATCCCTCGCGGTCATCGCCCCGATGTCCAGCGGGTCGGTGAGCACGACAGCCAGGCGGCGCGCACGCTCGGCGGGGGCCAGGGCGGCAACGTCGCTGCCACCCAGAAGCGCCTTTCCTGCGAGCGCCGGCTGCATCCCCGCGATCGTGCGCAGCAGCGTGGACTTGCCGCTGCCGTTGGGTCCGACCAGGCACACGAACTCGCCCGGCGCGATCGACAGCGTCAGGTCACGCACCACGACGGTGCGCCGACGCCCGCTGCTGTAGCCGGCCGAGAGGTCCCGCAGTTCGAGCGGTCTCATGACATGACCGCCCGGGGCGACCGCCGCAGTCGCAGCAGGATAATGACGACCACCGGCGCACCGACGAGCGACGTCACGGCGTTCAGCGGGAGCGTCGCGTCACTGCCGGGCAGCTGCGCGACCAGACCCGCAAGAAGCGCGATACAGCCGCCCACGACGACGACCCCCGGAATCAGTAGGCGGTGGTCGGAGGTGCGGAGAAGGCCGCGCGTCAAGTGCGGTGCCGCCACCCCGATGAAGGCGATCGGACCGCAGAAGGCCGTGATCGTGCCGGCGAGCACGGACGCCCCCAGCACGATCAACAGCCGGGTGCGCCCCACGCGAAGCCCCATGCTCGCCGCGTAACGATCACCCAACAGCAGCGCATTCATCGGCTTCATCGTCACGCCGGCGATGAGCAGGCCCAGCAACACCGCGACCGTCATCACCCGAAGCTCGCTCCACGTCGTTCCGGCGAAGCTGCCGAACCCCCACGCGATGTACGCGCGGACGCGTTCCACACGACCAAGGCCGCTGTACATGAGGACGCTGACGACCGCCGACGTGGCGTAGCCGGCCATCAGCCCGATGATGAGCACGTCGCGGCACTGGCGACGTGGCGCGACACCGCCAGCACAACGACGGTCACGACCGCCGCGCCCGCCGCCGCGGCGCCGGCCACCCCGACGTTGCCGAGGACCCCCAGGCCGTCGACCAGGGAGGTGCCGGCGGTACCGACGACGAGCACGACCAGCGCCACGCCCAGGCTGGCACCCGCGCTGATTCCGAGGATGAACGGATCCGCCAGCGGGTTGCGGAACAGGGTCTGCATCTGCAGCCCACCGATTCCCAGACCGGCGCCGGCGAGCAGCGCGGTGACGGCGCGGGGAAGCCGGACCTGGCGCACGATCGTGACCCACGCCGTCTCGGCGGCGTCGCCGTCGAAAAGCACGCTGACCACGTCCGCCGGCGGGATGGCCACCGAGCCGAACGCGAGCGTCCCGACGAAGAGGGTGAGCAGCAGCGTGCCGAGGGCGCCGAACACCACGGGGCGGACGAGCGCGGAGGTTCGTCCGCGTGACACTGTTGCGGCCGTGGCCGTCATGTCCGGTCCGCTAGCCCTTCCCGCTGCGCGGGACCTTCCCGAAGTACACGAGCTCGTGCTCGGGCAGCACGTCGGGATGGAAGATCTTCACCAGATCCGACAAGACGACGTCGGCGCGCGTGTAGCCCGTCTCGAAGAAGGCGTTGCCGCCCCCCGGCGACATGGCCTTGTCGTAGGCCCACACCTCGCCCTCCTTGAAGGCCTTGAACTCCTTGAACCGCTCGTCGGTCTTGGCGAGGTCCTTCAGCGAGCCCTGCACCGAACCGGCCTGTAGCCACACGTCCGCCTCTCCGGCCTTGTCAAGGACCGTCTCGATGTCGAGCTCGAGGGAGTAGGTGGCCTCGTCGTCGGAGAAGGCGTACTCGGCGTTGGCGTCAGCAACTGCGTTCGCAAAGAAGCTGTCACCGCCGGGCGTGAACCAGGTGCCCTCCAGCGGCGTGTTCGCGAATACGGTGGGACGCTGCTCGGCATGGGTGGCAAGGTCAGCGACGCGTTCGTATTCCGCGGCGATCCCGTCGAACGTCGTGTTCGCGTCCGCCTCCGCGTTGAGGAACAGCGACGTGAACTTCAGCCACTCGGCGCGGCCCAGCAATTCCTGCTCGTTGAAGTCTGCGTTCAGCACAGTCGGCACCCCGGCCTGGACGAAGCGGTTCGCCTCCTCGAGGATCGCCTCGCCGAAGGCGTCCATGACCAGCAGGTCGGGTTGCGCACCGATGATCGCCTCCTGGTCGGGCTGGCCCTCCGCGTTGGCGAACTCGGCGACCTCGCCCGACTCGGCGAGCTCCAGGATCTCGGGCGTCGCGACGTACGCCGCCGTGCCGACGCCCACGACGGTGTCCGCCGCGCCGAGTTCGGCGAAGTGCGGCAGGTTCGTCGTCGTCAGTGAGATCGACGACGTCACGGGCACCTGGATCACCTGTGCGCCCGCCAGTTCACCGTCCAGCTCCGGCTCGTCCGCACCGCACTGCAGCAGGACATACGTCTGCGGCTCCTCGCCCTCGAGCGTGGTGACGTCGACGATCTTGTACGAATTTTCGTAGTCCACGGTCACGCCCGTAGCGTGGTCGAAGGTGACCTTCTCAGGGAAGTAGTCGGTGTCGGCGGCGAAGTCGTCGATGCAGTTGTCGCGGAGATTGGCGTCCGCGGCCGCCGGGTCCGGCGGTGCCGACGAAGCGGCTGCCGAGGGATCGTCCGCGATCGTGGCGCCGCCGCCGCATCCGGTGAGGAGGATCGCGAACAGGAAACCGGCGCACAGGCGCACAGGGGGGAGTGGAGAAAGGGCCACGACGGACCGTCCTTCCTTGCCTCGAGGAATGTGTCGCGCCGCAGCCGGTCTCCTGGCTTCCGGATCGCTGCGGATGTCGCCTTCCCAGGCCCGGAGGCCCAGTGGCTCGCTGACGTCGCGCTCCCCGGTCACAGTGGCGAGGACCACACCGGAATCTCACCGGTTTCCCGTGCACTGCGGCTGCGTGGCACGGTACCGCCAGCAGATGACTTCAACAAGCCGCGCGGGTTGACGATGGTCGACGCTCTGCAGTTGCTGACGCTCCTGCCGCGGCAGGAGCGTCGTTTTCGGGCCGCGGCGGCGACCCTGATCTTCTTTCCGGTCGTGGGCCTGTTGATCGGCGCGTGCTGGGCGCTGCCCGGGTGGTTGATCGGGCAGCGCGTCGCGTCGGCCGGCGTGACCGCGGCGTT
>WHTG01000223.1 GCA_009377835.1 Nitriliruptorales bacterium | reverse complement strand
GACCTGGTGGACGGCGTCACCTACACCGCTCGCGGTGCCACGACCGAGTCTCTGGTCACCCGCGGAAAGTCCGGGACCCTGCGCATGGTCAAGGCCCGCCACACCTTCGACAAGCTGATGGAGTACAGCTCCATCGACTTTGACTGAGAAACCGGCCCGGGCCGCATCATCCCCAGCCGGTCAACCGAGGTGTTTGACTGCTGTTCATCTTCTCCTTGCCGCGCCGATGACCGGCGAGGCTACACCGGCCCCGTTGCCCAGATGACGGCGCGGGCGGGCAACGCCCGCCTGATGCAAGAGGATGCCATTCATGAGAAGGAAGCGGTTCAGCCTGCCTGCGCTGCTCGCGGTGCTGGCGCTGTTCAGCGCCTCATGCGGGGGCGACGGCACCAGCGCCGATGCCGCCGGAGATGAGTCCGGCGGCGAGGTGATCGTCTCCGGGTCCTCCACCGTGGAGCCCATCTCCGCGCGCAACGCCGAGAAGTTCGCCGAGGACAACCCGAACGTCGCGATCAGCGTCGACGGTCCGGGGACCGGCGACGGGTTCGAGATCTTCTGCAACGGCGAGTCCGACGTTTCGGACGCCTCGCGGGCGATCGCGCCTGAGGAGATCGAGGCCTGCGAGGCGAACGGCATCGAGTTCATCGAACTCAGGGTCGCCATCGACGGGCTGTCGGTGATCACCTCGACCCAGAACGACATGGTCGAGTGCCTGAGCTTCGGGGACCTGTACGCGCTGTTGGGGCCGGAGTCCACCGGTTTCGACACCTGGGCCGCCGCGAACGACGTCGCAGCTGACGTTGGCGAGAACCACGGCGCGCTGAACACACCCTATCCGGATGCCCCGCTGGTGGTCAGCGCCCCCGGCGAGGAGTCGGGTACCTTCGACAGCTTCGTCGAGATCGCGCTGGAAGCCATCGCCGAGGAGCGCGGGCAGGAACCCGTGACGCGGCCGGACTACCAGGCCTCGCCGAACGACAACGTTATCGTCGAAGCCATCGCTGGCACGCCGACCTCGCTGGGCTGGGTGGGATACGCCTTCGTCCAGGCCAACCCCGACGCCGTGAGAGCCCTCGCGGTTGACGGTGGAGACGGGTGCGTCGAGCCGACTCCAGAGACCATTGCCGATGGGTCGTTCCCGATCGCCCGGCCACTGTTCATCTACGTCGACCCGGCCCGTGTCGAGCAAAAGCCGGAGCTGGAGGCCTACATAGACTTCTCCATGAGCGATGAGGGCTTCGCCTCGGTCAGCGAGGCGGGTTACGTCGACCTCGAGGACGACGAGATCGAGCAGACCCGCTCGGTCTGGGAGAGCCGGGAGACAGGTACCCGAGAAGGGTGATGATTCGGGCTACCATGACGACCAGGGGGATGGGCGACGGCCGCGGCTCTCGCCCATCCGCCTGGTCGGCTGCTCGCACCGCCGCACGCGTACCAACAGGGAGACTCATGGCGCAAGCGACCGCCGACCCCCGTCTCGGGGCCGACAGTCCCGATGCCCTTCGCAGTGACCCCCGTAAGCGCCGCACCGAGCGCATCGCTCGGCTCGTCTTCATGTCGGCGGCGTTCTTCTCGGTCGTCGTCACCCTCGCGATCGTGCTCTCGCTCGTCTTCGAGGCGCTGAGCTTCCTGCTGGGCGTGGATCTCGGCGCGCTGTTCGAGATGGGCTGGTTCCCGCGGCGGGGACTGTTCGACGTCCGCACGCTGATCGTCGGCACCCTGCTGGTGACGGGGATCGCCATGCTGGTGGCCGCGCCCCTGGGGCTCGGCGCGGCGCTGTACCTGTCGGAGTACGCCCGGCCGCGGCTGCGCCGGAGCGTCAAGCCAATGATCGAGATCCTTGCCGGCGTGCCGAGCGTCACGCTGGGCTACTTCGCAATCAGCTTCATCACCCCGCAACTGCTCAGACCGTTCCAGTCCGACGTGGCGTTCTTCAACCTCGCCTCGGCCGGGCTTGCGGTGGGGATCCTGACGCTGCCGCTGGTGGCCTCGGTCGCCGAGGACGCGATGCGCGCCGTCCCGCAGTCGCTGCGCGAGGCCGCGTACGGCCTGGGCAGCCGCAGGATGAAGGTCGCGGTCAACGTCGTGTTCCCAGCCGCGATCTCCGGCATCGTCGCTGCCCTCGTGATCGGCGCGTCACGCGCGATCGGGGAGACCATGGTGGTGGCGATCGCCTCCGGCGCGACCGGGGGTTCGCTGTTCAGTCTGGACGTCTTCCAGCCCGGCCAGACCATGACCGCCGCGATGGCCGCGCTCGGCGCTGGAACCGACCAGGTGAGGGGAGCGGACAACGCCTTCCAGAGCCTGTTCTTCATCGGCCTGCTGCTCTTCGCCATCACTCTGGGCCTCAACGTGTTCGGCGATCGCTTCGTCCGCCGCATCCGGGAGCGCTACTGATGGCCATTCCCTCGCCGTCGCTCAGCGCTGATCCCCGCGTCGCCGAGGTCCTTGTCCGCCGTCGTCGCGGCAGCATCTCCGGCGGCGTGTTCCGCGGGCTGCTGATGGCGGCGCTGGTCATGTCGCTGCTGTTCCTGCTGGCCCTGATCGTCGACATGCTCGTCGAGGGCCAGGGCGTCCTGCTCATCCGGCCCGTCGAGTTCCTGACGGGCAACCTCAACTCGAACCCGGCGCTCGCCGGGGTGTGGCAGGGCATCCGCGGCACGCTGATGCTGGCGCTGATCGTGGCCGTCGTCGCCTTCCCGCTCGGGATCGCCGCCGCGGTGTACCTGGAGGAGTACGCCGGGGACACGGCGTACGCCCGCAGGGTCAACATCAACATCCGCAACCTGGCCGGCGTGCCGTCGATCGTCTACGGACTGCTGGGCCTGACCGTCTTCGTGAAGATCCTCGGCGCCGATGGGCAGGGCGGCCTGACCGGTGGCCGCACGGTGATCTCGGCCGGTCTGACGCTGGCCGCGCTGGTGCTGCCGGTCGTCATCATCACCGCTCAGGAGTCCCTGCGCGCGGTCCCGGCAGGGATCCGCGAGGGCGCCCTCGCACTGGGGGCCACGCGCTGGGAGACCGTGCGGCACCACGTCCTGCCCGCGGCCGCTCCCGGGGTGCTCACCGGCACGGTGCTGTCGCTGGCCCGCGCGGCGGGTGAGGCCGCGCCGCTGCTGGTGGTCGGGGCGGTGACGGGCGTGTTCTTCGTCGGAGCGCAGGGCTTCTTCGAACAGATCTTCTCGGGCCGGTTCACCGCCCTGCCGATGATCATCTTCAGCTGGGCCCGCCTGCCGGCGGGGCAGGGCTGGAATTCGCTGGCCGGTGCGGCCAGTTTCGTGCTGCTGATCATGATCGTCGTGGTGAACGGCGTGGCGATCTACCTCCGCAACCGCTACGAGCAGAAGTGGTGAAACCCATGGACGCGCGCATGAGCATGACCGAAACCGGCCGGCGGCAAGGCCTCATGGCCCGGCCCGTTCCGCGGGCCGAGTCCGAGGCAGCGCCCTCCGTGGTTCCCACGACGGTGTTCGACATCAACGACGTCAGCGTCTACTACGGTGGCTTCCGGGCCATCCGGGACGTGTCGTTGGACATCTCCAAGAACCAGATCACGGCCATGATCGGCCCGTCCGGGTGCGGCAAGTCGACCATGCTGCGCTGCTTCAACCGGATGAACGATCTGATCGACATCGCCCGGGTCGAGGGGTCGCTCAGGTATCACGGTGTCGACCTGTACGGCAAGGGGGTCGACGCGGTCGAGGTGCGCCGTCGTATCGGCATGGTGTTCCAGAAGCCCAACCCGTTTCCCAAGTCGATCTATGACAACGTCGCCTTCGGCCCGCGGGTCGCGGGGGTGAAGGGCGCACTCGATGACGTCGTCGAGGAGTCGCTGCGCAGGGCGGCCCTGTGGGACGAGGTCAAGGACCGGCTCAAGCAGTCCGCCTACGGCCTGTCGGGCGGGCAGCAGCAGCGCCTGTGCATCGCCCGTGCACTGGCCGTCAGCCCCGAAGTGATCCTCATGGACGAGCCATGCTCGGCCCTCGACCCGATCGCCACCGCGAAGATCGAGGACCTGATGGCCGAGATCAAGCGGGACTACACCATCATCATCGTGACCCACAACATGCAGCAGGCGGCACGGGTCAGCGACATGACGGCGTTCTTCACCGCGGAGGTCAACGAGCAGAGCGACACCCGGACCGGGATTCTCGTCGAGTACGACCGCACCGACAAGATCTTCCAGGATCCTGCCGACCGCCGGACCGAGGACTACGTCAGCGGCCGTTTCGGCTGATCACCTGCCGCCGGTGGGTTGGCATACTGCATCCTGCACGGCAGAAGAACGAGCCGAAAAGGGTGCATGAACCGCAGGTGAAATCAGCAGGGAAGGGCGAAGCGAACCGCCTCCGACCCCGCCGCACCTGGCAGAGTTCCCAGACGATGGCGAGGATCATGGTGGTGGAGGACGAGCCCGCGCTCGTCGACGCGCTGGAGTACGCGCTGACGTCGGAGGGCTTCGACGTCGTGTCCGCGAGCGACGGGGAGGCGTCGCTCACACTGTTCGAGCGGGAGCGGCCGGACCTGGTCCTGCTCGATCTGATGCTGCCCAGCCTTCCGGGCACCGAGGTCTGCAAGCGCATCCGCGCCTCGAGCAGCGTGCCCATCATCATGCTCACTGCCAAGGACACCGAGATCGACAAGGTCGTCGGCCTGGAGTTGGGCGCCGACGACTACGTCACCAAACCGTTCTCCATGCGGGAGTTGACCGCGCGGATCCG
>WHTG01000063.1 GCA_009377835.1 Nitriliruptorales bacterium | reverse complement strand
TGCTTCGCACCACGCTCGTCAGCGTCCTCGGCCAGGACTACCACGACCTTGAGGTCATCGTCGTCGACGACGCGTCGCGGCCTCCTGCCGATATCGTCGCGGCTGGGTTCGACGACCAGCGATTGAGGGTGGTGCGCAACACAACTCCGCAGGGGGTCAGTGCAGCGCGCAACCGGGGCATCGCGGAGGCGGCCGGTGAATGGGTCGCCTTTCTCGACGACGACGATGTCTGGGCGCCAGACAAGCTCAGCCGCCAGCTGCAAGCCGCGCGGGACGCCGACGCCGCCTGGGCGTACGCAGGGGACGTCATCGTCGATCGCAACCTGCGGATCTTGTTCGGTGGACCGCCGCCGTCACCGGCTGACGTGATGGCTTGGCTGTCGCGGTTCAACCCGGTGACCTCCGGAGGATCGAACGTACTCGTACGGGCCGACGTTCTCGCGCAGGTCGGCGGGTTCGACCCGAGGCTTCGCCGGACAGAAGATTGGGACTTGTGGCTGCGACTGGGCAGGCACGGACCACCCGCGTGGGTCCGCGCCCCGCTGGTGGCGTACCGCTTCCACCCAGCCAACGTGGCGGCCGACGTCTCAGGGATGGTCGAGGAAGCGTTGAGGCTGCGCCGGCGCCACCGCATCCCGGTGGACCTGGCGGCGATGCACCGGCGGGCGGCGTGGACCGCCCTGCGCAACGGCCGTCGGCTCCTGGCCGCCTACCACTACCTGAGGGCTGTCTTGCGTGGCGACGTTCGGTCGATTGCACGAATGGGTGTCGCCGTGGTCCACCCTGCGGTCGGTACCGACCGGCTGTTCGGTCTCCTCCCCTCATCGCCCGAGTCGCAGGCGTGGGCCGAGGCGGCGCAGGGATGGTTGCGTCAGCTCGCACGGGGCGACACCCCGCCGGATGAGCCGGCATGACGCCACGGGTCACGATGCGGACAGCGGCATGGTGGGCGCTGCGAGCGCCGCTGCTGCGCGGCGCCGCTCATCGGGCGGCTGCCGTGCGCGGAAACGGACTGGTGCTCGTCTATCACCGCATCCGCACGGCACCGCCGTCGGAGTCACACGAGATCATCCCCAGTGTCACGCCCGAGCGGTTCCGCGGCCACCTCGAGGCTTTACAGAAGGCGGCCGACATCGTGCCGCTTGAGCGGCTGCATTCGCCGGATGGCAGCCGGTCGTCGCGTCCCCGCCTGGCAGTCACGTTCGACGATGACTACCCGTCCCATGTCGAACAGGCGCTGCCGATCCTGACCCAGCACAATGTCCCGGCCACGTTCTTCCTGTCGGGCAGGACACTGCATGACCGGGGCCCGTACTGGTTCCAGCTGCTGGAGCGGTGGGTGCAGTGTGCGGGTGTCGGTGCGGTCGCCGGCGGCCTCGGCGTGGACGCGACGACCGCGACCGAGCTGGCGCTGGCGTGCGAGCGCGACGTGCAGCTGCAGGGGCTTGTGCACGACCGGGAGGCAGGCGACGCTGCCGATGTGCTGGACCGGGAGGGGATCCGGCGGCTGGCCGACTCGGGCATGACCATCGGCTTTCACACGGTGGCACACGAGCAGCTGCCGCGATTGGACGAGCGTGCCCTTCGCGCGGCGCTGACTCACGGCCGGCAGGAGTTGGCCGAAGCGGTGGGCAGCTCACTGCGGTTGTTCGCATATCCACACGGGAAGGCCGACGCGCGGACAGCCGCGGCGGTGCGTGACTGCGGCTACGCGGCAGCGTGGACCGGCCACCCGCGTCCCGCCAGACGCGATGACCATGCGTTCCTGCGCGGACGCTGGGAACCTGGCGATGTCCCGGGCGAAGAGCTGCTGCGAGGGCTGGCGGTCCGGCTGCATCGCAGCGCCCCTCTTGCCACCCGGTACCCATGACGCGAGTCAGCGTCGTGATCCCCACCAAGGATCGGGGGCCACTGCTGGCGCAGAGTCTAGGCACCGTCCTGCGCCAACTGGACGTCGATCTGGAAGTCGTCGTTGTGGATGACGGCTCAGTGTCGCCCGCGCGGCGATGGGTGTCACCCGACCCGCGTGTGCGCGTCGTCCGCAACGCAGCGCCGACCGGAGTGAGTGCGGCCCGCAACAGGGGTATCGCCGAGGCCCGTGGGGAGTGGATCGCGTTCCTCGACGACGACGACGTGTGGGCACCGGACAAGCTGACCGCTCAGCTGACGGCGGTGACGGCCACCGGCTGTGACTGGGCCTACACCGGTGAGGTGGCGGTCGATGACGGACTCCGGCTGCGCGGGGGCGTCCCACCGCCCCGACCCGAGGAGGTCGTCGCGGGGCTGGAGGGCTTCGACGCGGTGCCCGCCGGGGCGTCGAATGTGTTCGTGCAGCGCGGTCTGCTGGACCATGTGGGGGGCTTCGACCCCCGGCTTCGGACCAGTGAGGACTGGGACATGTGGATACGCCTGGGGCGGAAGGCTCTCCCTGCATGCGTGGCGCGCCCGCTCGTTGCGTACCGCGTGCGGGCAGGCACCGCGTCGCGGCAGATGGCTCAGGCGCTACGTGACGCCGAGCTCGTCGCACGCCGGCACGGCATCGACTTCGACCGCCGCCGTTTTCTGCGCTGGGCGGCGTGGACATCCCTGGAGGACGGCCGGCGGACCGCCGCGGTGGCCTACTACCTGCGCTCGGCGGCGGCGGGTGACGTCCGTTCGGTCGGACGGGCGGTCATCGCGACGTTCCACCCAGGGGTCGTCCAGCGGCACACCGGCCCCCCGTACGACCCGTGGCTGGCGCAGGCCCGGGAATGGCTGGCCGAGATTCCCCATGTGGAACCGGAATGACGAATCCGCGGACTCATGCCCCGGTGGTCGCGGCCGCCCTCGTGCTGGCCGCAGCCGGTCTTCCGGTCATCGTCCGCGGCGCGCTGCTGGCCGACGACTTCATGAACTGTCTGCAGCCGCAGCGCCACGGCATGCCAGGGTTCCTCGCGCTGTCCTGGGACCGGTTGGGGGCGTTGCGGATGGCCCGATTCGTCGAGATCGGCCTGACCAACGCGGTGTGCGAGCGGCTCCCGTTCGGCGTCGCGATCGCGGTCGGGTTGGCCTTGACGATCGGTGCGGCGTGGATGCTGCGGGGTCTGTTGCTCGACATCGACGCGCCGGTGGGGTGGGCCAATGTCGCCGCCGTCGTGTGGCTGTTGCAGCCGCTGGGGACCGAATCGGCTCTGTGGCCCGCGGCATTGCACGTGCCGCTCGGGTTGCTCTGCGCCCTTGTGTCGCTGCGCCTGCTCCGTCGAGGATTGTTCGTCCCTGCCGCGGCGGCGGCGCTGGTGGCCGGGTTGTCCACCGAGCAGGCGATCTTCGCACTCCCTGTGGCGGCCGCGTTGACGGCCGGCCGCCACCGACGAACTGCGATTGCCACCGTGTCCGCCGTGGCGGTCGCGATCCTGCTGGCGGCCACGGTGTGGCCGGGGAGCGACCCCAGGCTGCGCGTCACACTGTCGCAGCGGATCGCGGAGGCGCTGAGCGATCCGGGGTTCTACGCACGTTTCGTCGCCGTGGGCGCCGGCCTCCACTCGATCCCGCTGGCCGTGCGGTGGGCGTTTCCGGTCAGCCTGGTGCTGCTCGCGGTCGGCGCCGCGGCGGGGTGGCGGCTCGCCGGACGAACCGTGTCTTCGCCGCCCGCCGGGCTGGACCGCTCGCGCGTCGTGGGCGTATGCGTCGCCGTGGTGGCCCTGGTCGTCGCCGCAAACATCCCGGTGGCGGTCGGTGTGCCCCGTCAGGGATCGCCTCGCGTCTTCTCGCCGACCTGGCTGATCATGGCTGGAGCCGTGGGCTATGTCGGTGCGCTCGTGCGGTGGCAGCGCCTCCGTCCTGTCGCCGTGGTTGCGGGTGCAGCCGCCGCCGGCGCGGTCCTGTCGATCGCACTGAGCGTCTGGGTGCGGCTGATCCACGCCGACTTCACGCAGGATGCGGCTGCCACGATCGCGCAGCACTCGTCCGACGGCGACGTCGTGGCGTTGTGCGGCGTGCGCCGCAGCGTTCCCGCCCTGGCACCACGAGGGGCGTTCGCGGTCCACGAGTTCGTGTATCCCTGGGCCGCCCACGACGCACTGGAGTACTACCAGGGCATCCGGCTGGAGTTTCGCCTCAGCGGGGAGCTGTGGTCGGATCCGTGTCCCTCGCCGGGGCAGGTCGACACGGTGCTGGAGTTCATGGACATCGAGCGCGAGAGCGGACGGCGATGACGACCCCCGTCGCTGCCGACGTGACGGTGTTGGTCCCCACCACCGGCGGGCCGCTGTTACAGGGTTGCCTGGACTCGATCGCAGCGTCCACCGTGTGGCCCGGGACCCTTGTGGTGGTCGACCAGGGCCGGAGCCCAGCGGCTGCCGTCGCGGTCCGCGGCTTGCGCGACCTCGGAATCGACGCGAACCATCACCCGTCGGAGCGCACGGGCATCTCCGCCGCGATGAACGACGGGCTGCGGCAGGTACGCACCCCCTACGTGGCCGTGACCCACGACGATTGCAGGGTCGACAGAAGCTGGCTGGAGGCGATGACGCTCAGGCTGCGCGCGCTGGGAGACGAGGTGCTCACCGGACGAGTCGAACCGGTGGGCGATGGCATCGTCCTGACGGTCATCACTTCGGACGAGCCGGCCGTGCACCGCCGACCCTCGCCCACCAGTGACGTCCTGTTCCCGCCGAACATGGGTTTTGCGGTGAGGATCTTGGAGCGCGTCGGACCGTTCGACGAACACCCCGCTCTACGCACGGCCGGGGAGGACAACGAGTGGGCGTACCGATGCCTCCGCGCGGGTGTGCCGATCGTCTACGACCCGACGGTTGTGGTCGGGCATCTGGCGAGGTTCTCCGCGGAGGACCTGCCACGGCTGTACCGACGGTACGCGCGGGGCCAGGGTGCGTTCTACGGGCGTCATCTACGCAATGCTGACGCATTCATCCTCCGCCGGGCTGCACGCGACCTGTTGCGAGCGCCGTGGCTGCTGCTGCGCGGTCTGGCCCAGCGCAACCCCGAGCTCGTCGCCATGGGGTGGGGAGAGATGGCGGGTCTGCTTCCGGGAATCCTCGCGGGGCTGCGTCGACCGCCTCAGCCGGCGATGCGTGGCTCGTAGGCCAGCGCCGCCATCTCCGGGCGCAGGCGCCGCTCGATGATGCGGGCTTCCGCCTGGGTCATGTAGTCGGTCCACGATTTCGTCTCGGCTACGATCCCGCTCCACAGGTGAGGATCCACGCGCCAGCGCCGAGGGTTGGGCGCGTGCTCCTCGACGGCCTGCTCGACGAACGGTTCCTCCAGGAACGCGCAGATGCGTTCGAAGGTCTCCGCGGGGTGACGGGTGAAGTCCTCGTAGCCAAACAGCAGCAGGTTCGGGTGGCCGCTGCCGATCCACTCCAGGACGCGCCGCGTGGAACTGCCGAACGCGTGGCAGAACTGGGCGGGAGTGAGCTGGGCCCACTGCGCGTTGGGGTCAGCCGCGGCACGTCGGCGGAAGGAGCTGAAGACGTCAAGCGGGTGCCGGTGGATGTACAGCAACTGCGCACGCGGGAATGCGCGGGTCAGCTTCTTCAGATGCGGGGAGTTGGTCGGGGTCTTCTCGACCAAACGGGCACAGCCCCGAGCCCGGGTGGCGTGCGAGAAGTAACTGCGAACAACGAGGTGACTGAGATTGGCGTACCACAGCCAGTCGGCAGGGTGGTTGCGCAGCAGGTAGTTGGGACCCGCGCTGACCGCGCTCACCGCCCGCGGCAAACGGATCGAGCGCAGGAAATCCGCGTACGCGGCCGAGTCGTCGAGCATGAAGCGGACAAGGGACTCCGGGTAGGAGGGCTTGAACATGAAGGTTCGCCGTAGGTGGGCGAAGATGTCCGTCTCGACCAGGTTGACGGTCCGTGGGCGAAACGACGGGTGCTTCTGCAGCGTCCGGTACAGGATGCTGGTCCCGCTGCGGGCCTCGCCGACGATGAAGACGGGACGGGCCTGCTTCGCCTGCGCAGCAACAGCCAGCAGCCCTGGGTTGCTGCGTCGACCCCGGCCGTCCCCGGCCTTATCGCTCAGGTGTCGTCGCTTCAATCCGAGCGCGCCTGAGAGCGAACCCTGCCCATATGCGCCGTCGCGCGAACCACAGGAGCACCGTGTTCCATGGCGACAGCTGTGTCTGGGGACGCCTGTTCTTGCGCCGCAGCGCGGGGCGTTCCACGTACAGGTACGTCAACGCCGAAAGCCCGCCGGCGGCGACGACGACCAGCAACAGGTTCGACAGGAACCCGGCCGTTCCCGCCGACGTCAACCCCTGCGCCTCGAGACGGCGGATCACCGGCTCGTGCCACAGGAACAGGCTGTAGGACGCCATGCCGCTGGCGACCAGCGGCCGCCACTCGAGGACGCGAACCAGAGACGTCCGGTGCGCGCCATCTCTCTGCGGCAGCACCACAAGGGCGAGGAGCAGGGCGCACGCCAGAGCGGTCAGCCGCTGGTAGGGATTCGTCAGACCCCACTTCCACAACAACCCACGATCGTCCAGCATGACGACGGTGATCACAGTTGTCAGCAGGGCGACGGCCACCACATGGTTCCACCAGCGCGGCAGCCGCAGGGATGAGTGGACGATGGCTGTATGAGCCACCGCCAGGCCCATGCCGGGAGCGAACAGGTCCGCATAGCTCAAGAAGTTCCGAACGAGTATGTCGTGCCCGGCCCCGGTTCCTGGCGGCAAGAGCCATTGCCCGGCCGCCTTCGCAGTCGCCCCCACCAGGAGCATCGCCAGCACTGGCGTCAGCAAAGCAAGGATGCCCCCAGCCACTGTGCGGGTGCGTCGGTAGCACACGGCTGCAAGAACGGCGAGCAGCGGCAGCAGGAGATAGAAGCCGAGCTCGACGGCCAGCGACCACGCCGGGCCGATGCCGGTGTCGAGTGACCGTGGGAAATGGTTCTGCAGCAGCGCGGCGTTCGCCAGTAGCGCCGCTGGATCGCCGACGAGCCGGCCTAGACCGTTGGAGCCGGTGATAGCGGCGGGCACGACCACTGCCACGGCGGTAAGGATCACCCAGTAGGCGGGGAAGATCCGCAACGCACGGTGCCGCAGATACCGCCGGACATCCGGCAGCGGCCGGTTCTGCAGCAACGCCGTCGCGATCGGCCGGTACAGCAGATAACCCGACAAGGTGAAGAAGAGCGTGACACCAACCGGCAGATGGGGCACGACAAACCGGCTGAGTATCCCAGTTGCTCGGCGCCGGCGGGTGATCCGTACTTCCAGACGTGGTAGACGACGATGCTTCCCGCCGCCAGCGCTCGGAGTCCCTCTATCCCGCCGAGCCGTCCGGCCGTGGGGACCCGCCCTTTGTTCCCCATGGCAATCAAGTATGGGTGAGAACGCCCCACACCGCCAGGGGTGAAAACCTCCAGGCGACAGCGATGCAACCAGCTCACTCCCACCGAAACCCTCGGGACTCCCAGCCGGTGTAGATCTGGTCTGTGCGCAGCACCGGGACGCCGCGCCCTTCACGTCCCAGTGCACAGCGATCGTTCCACTGCGCGATCGAGTCCTGCAGAGCGTCGCGAGCCGTTGGAGCGTCGGACAGCGTGACCACCTGGCCGGTACGGCTGTCGAAGAGCAACAAGTTACGGGCGTAGGGGTGAAACGCCTCCATGACGTAGAGCCGGTTGCTGAGCCCGCGGTCCCCCAGTTGCGTGCTCGATCGGATGACGTCCGCGCGCAGGGATGAGTCCGAATAGGCCACCTGCAGCGCTCCTGCGAGGTCCCAGTCTGATTCAAAGACCACAGCAGGCCCGTCGTAGGCGCAGACCCCGTCGACGATCAGCGTCGCGCCCGCCGGCAGTGACGGAAAGCGAGCTTCGATGGCGTTGAGGATCCGCTGCTCGCTGCGGTAGGCCGTCACCCAGTACGTCGCCACAGCAGACGTCGCGAGCACGTTTGCCCCGCAGATGGCGCCGATCGTCACCGCGAGGATCGCCGTTCGCGCCGTTGTCGTTCGTGACCACGAAGCCAGGCGGAAGGCCAGGCCGACAAGGATCAGGGCGACACCGACTGCTGCCGCCATCCCCACGCGGTTGCCGATGCCGGTGCTGGTGACCACGAAGCGGGCGTTGGTCAGGAATATGGCGTGGCCGAGGATGTAGATAGCGAGCCCGCCGAGCACGAGCCGCGTCGACGCGGCGCGCAGCGACAGATGCGGATGCTGTCTGGCCAGATAGGCCGTCCAGCCGGCCGCCGCGCCGGCGGCCAGCACGCTGACGAGAATCGCCCCGACGCCGACCACCCCCATCGCCCACAGCGCCGTATAGGGCAAGCCTGCCCCATAGCTGCCGAAGTGGACTGTCCCCCACCCCAGCCAGAGGCGCATGAGGTTGTAGTAGTCCAGGGACATCTCGACGCCCAGTGACGTCGTCGCCTTGAACACCAGGAGGGCCGCCAGAACGGCGTAGTTGCTTCCTACCAGGGTGATCGCAGCTGGGCGCCCGTAGCGTTTCGACAATCCCACGCCATACGTCCGGCGGACATGCAGCGTCATCAGCAGCGGGTTCATGAAGAGGAATGGGATGACCAGCTCGTATCCGAGCCCGCAGAGCACCAGCGCAGCGACCGCAGCTGCTTTCCATCCCCAGCGTGGACGCGGCGAAGGACCGTCGACCGTCCGAAGGTCGGCCAGGAGACTGAAGAAGTACGCCGCCATCATCACGGCGTAGCCGAAGGCGGCGAACCAGAAGCGGTTCGTCGCATAGCTCGGCAGGAGAATGAAGACAGCCGCCAAGATCCAGGCGGTGAGCCTGGGCACGCGAAGCTGGCGCAGCGCGAGGAGCATGAGGACAGCTACGGTCGCCAGCATGAGGGTGTTTGCGGCGTGATAGCCGAGAGGGTCGGTGCCGAAGGCACCGAAGAGCGCAACCTGCAGCAGAACCTGCACCGGTCGCGATCGCGTCGGTTCATGCTGCTCGAACGTGGCTTCGTAGCGTCCAGCGAACGACTCGTCGGGGGCGGTCGCCATGGTGCCCAGGAAGCCCCAGTCGTCGCTGTAGAAACCGAGATCCCCCAGATACGGCAGGACCGAGATGGCCACGAGCAGGATCAGGATCGCTGCGTCTTGCCAGACGTCGTGACGCGACAGTCGCCCGCCCGTGAAGACCGCGGGCAATCGCCCCGCGGCGCTGGCGGTGGGCGCGTCCAGGGAAACGGCCTGTCCTAGCGTGGGACGGCGCTCACGGTGTTGGACGGCAGGCTTTCATTGCCTGCGTCGTCGTGAGCCGTCACGCGGTACCAGTAGGTCTCTCCTGAGATGGTGGCGGAATCGGTGTACGACGTGTTCGTGGACGTGGCAAGAGCTGCAAACGTGCCGGTTGCCCCGGAACTGCTCCGCCACACGCGGTAGCCCGCGAGCCCGCTGCTCTCGGAATCGGTCGAGCCACTCCACGACAGGTTGACCCTGCGCTTGCCCGAGGTCACCGCCTTGAGGTCGGTTGGTGCGGTGGGCGCCGTGGTGTCCGGCGGAGGGGCGGCGGTCGTTGCGGTGGCGATGTTCGAGGGTGCCGAGTCACCGTTGGGACTCGTCGCCACGACGCGGTAGGAGTAGCTGGTCAGGGCGGCGAGACCGGTGTCGCTGTAACTCGTCACGTCGGCGGCCGTCGTTGCGACAGGTGTCCAGGAGGTCGTGTTTTCCAACGCCCGATCGATTCGGTACCCGTCCTCGCCGGTGACACCCTGCCAGGACAGGTCGACTCCGGAGGCGGACACCGTTGTGGCGATCAGGTCGCTGGGCGCCTCCGGCGGAGGTTCGACGGGCGGGGCCGTCGTCGCCGTGTTCGAGGGGGTGCTCTCGTTTCCGGCTCCGTCGTAGGCGGTGATCCGGTACCAGTACGTCTGCGTGCCCACCCCGCTGTCGGTGAAGGAGGTCGCGGTCGTCGTCGCGAGCAGGGCGAACGTGTCGGACGCCGGCGACGAGGTGCGCCACACCCGGTATCCGGCCAGGCCGCTGCCACCCGTGTCCTGGGCACCGGTCCACGAGAGCGTGACTTTGTGCTTGGTGGCCACAGCGGTCAGGTCCGACGGAGCTGTTGGCGGCTCCGTGTCCGGCGGGGCAGCAGTGGTCGCCGTTGCGACGTTGGACGGAGCGGAGTCACCGTGGTCGCTGGTCGCTACCACGCGGTAGGAGTATGCGGTTGACGCGGACAAGCCTGTGTCGTCGTAGACGACGACATCTGCCGCCGACGTTCCGACCGCGGCCCAGTCGTTGGTTCCGGCCGGCGTTCGTTCGATGCGATAGCCGGTCTCGCCGCTCACGTCCTGCCAGGACAGGTCGATGCCGCTCGACGACACGGCCGTCGCGCTGAGACCCGTCGGGGACGCAGGCGGCTCAGGATCAGGTGGTGGCGCTGCCTGGGTCTGCGCAGTCGCCACGTTGGAGGCACTGGAGTCGCCGTTGGGGCTGGTGGCGACGACGCGGTAGGAGTAGCTGGTCGATGCCATCAGGCCGGTGTCGCTGTGGGTGGTGACGTCGGCTGCGGTGGTTCCGACCTGCGTCCAGCCGGTGGTGCCGTCGTTGGACCGTTCGATGCGGTAGCCGGTCTCGCCGGCCACGTCCTGCCAGGACAGGTCGATGCGGGACGGCGACATTGCCGTCGCCGTCAGATCGCGCGGGGCTTCCGGCGGCGGCGGTGCCAGGGTCGTGGCGGTGGCGACGTTGGATGCCGGGGAGTCGCCGGCCGTGTTGTTGGCCACGACGCGGTAGGAGTAGCTGGTCGAGGCGGTCAGGCCGGTGTCGCTGTGCGCAGTGACGTCGGCCGCGGTGGTTCCGACCTGCGTCCAGCCGGTGGTGCCGTCGGTGGACCGTTCGATGCGGTAGCCGGTCTCGCCGGTGACGTCCTGCCACGACAGATCAATTCGTTGGCTGGACGCCGCTATCGCCGTTAGCCCGTTCGGCGCGGCCGGTGCGCTGAGGGGCGCCGTCTGGGTCGTGGCCGCAGCGACGTTCGAAGGCGGCGAATCCCCGTAGTGGCTGGTGGCCAGCACGCGGTAGTTGTAGGACGCCGACGGTGTCAGTCCCGCGTCGGTGTGTGCCAGAACGTCGCGGCTGGCGAAGCCGACTGTTGCCCAGGTGTCCGTGCCTGCGGGCGTCCTCTGGATTCGGTAGCCGGCTTCCCCGCCGACGTCCGACCACGTCAGGCGAACCTCGGAGTGGGACAGTGCCGTCGCGTTGACGTTCTTGGGTGCTGCCGGAGGCGAAGGCGGCTGGTTGGGGCCGGGTGACGGCGTGAACACCACGTCAACCCAATAGTTGTTGCCGTTGAGCGCCGGGGTCGCGGGGAACCCGCCTGTCGAGGAGGTCGAAAGCCAACCGTTGCCGCCGCTCTGGCCGGTGGCCAGTGCGCGAAGAGGACTGTTCACCGCCTCGACGTCGTTGAAGTATCCCGGATCCGACGCGTAATGCCCGGCGGGCGCGAAGTAGGAGGCGACGTAGGTCGTGAACGCCCGGACCGCGACGGGAGTGTCGAACGTCACCTGCTGCCAGCCGCTGGCGGTCTCGTTGTTGAAGGTGGCCGACGCGAGCAGCGTGCCGTCGCGGCTCCAGAGCCGACCTCTGTGCGTGCCGGTGTTCCCGGAGCCCTTGTAGAAGCGGACACCGGTGATGTAGCCGTCGCGTTCCGTGCGGAACCTGACCCCGACTTCAGTGGCGGTCGACGTTGCCACTTGGGGTGTGGCCGGCGCATCGGCAGTGTTCCAGATGCTACAGGGGCAGCCTCGGGTGCTCTCGGAGGGTGCCGCGCCGAGGATGTCGTACAGGCCGGCGCGCCATCGCTCGGCCACGCGACGGTAGCCGAAGGCGTCCAGGTGGACGGTGTCGATGAGGTCGCTCTTTTGAACCGCGGGGTACACGTCCACGAAGGACAGGTGCTTTCCGGCAGCGGCCCGCTGGGACACGATCGCGGGAATCTCGGCGTTGTACGCCCGGGCCTGTTCGTCGTCGAGCTCGTTGGTCCATCCTTCGACGGCCCCGATCGGAGGAATCGAGGCCACCAGGACATTGGTGCTGGGGGCAGCCGCGACGATCTTGTCGATCAACGCCGCCAGGCGAGCCGGGGCTGTCGCAAGCTGGTAGTCCTGCAGGATGTCGTTCGTTCCGATCATGAGCATGACGACGTCAGGTCGATAGGTCGTCAGCCAGTCGCCGACGACCGCATCGATCTCGTCGATGCGCCATCCGCGCCAACCGCTGTGCTGGCGGTCTTCGATTTCGAATGGCCCGTGGGCAGCCGGACCGACAAAGTCAAAGCTGTAGCGATCCGGAACCATGAGGTCCTTGAGCTCCAGCCGGTAGCCGCCCGATGCTCCAACGCCGAACGTCAGGCTGTCGCCGAGCGGCAGGATGCGCACGGGTCGAGTCCGGGTGACCTCTGCAGCCAGGGCCGGCTGAGCCACGATCGACGAACCTGCGGTGAGAATCGCGGCGAGGGCGAAGGTGATGACCCGCGCCGCCCGCGCCGGAGGGCGCACGGCAGTGGTTCCCCCGCCCCACCGTCTCAAAGCATTCCCCACCTGCGCTTGTGGTCCGGAATTTCGACCAGTACGGCGCTCCCGCCCTTCTGGTCAAAGTGTGGCACCGAACAGCGGAGTCTGCTACGGGCAGATTTCGGTACTCTTCAGTCCATCTCGGGCTTATGGGGCCCGCGGAATCGCACCCTGATGTGCGCACAGTCGTCATTCGCAGGGTGGACGAAGGCCATCCCGTAGCTTGGTCAGCCACTCGGTCGGCTGGGCCGCCCAAACCCCCGTCGGGGACGCAAGCGGGTCAGAAGTCCGTCGCGACAGCCGGCCGGCGCGGCGGCGCGCGATGGTTGCCAGATCGCCGGCCACCGCGAGAGCCTGGCCGTGGGTGGCGGCCAGCGTCCAGTGCCGTAGCGCCCGCGACCGCCGCCCGGTTCGCAGGAACGATTCGGCGAACCACCGATGGATGACACCACGGTCCACCCGGTTGCCATGCTGCTGCTCGATACGAGCGATACCCGCCAGGATCTGCTCTGTGTCCAGCGACGCGTTGCCGCCGTGTACCCGGTAGGCGACCAGGGGGGCGCACACCCAGGCCGGCGGGCCTTGCTGCGCCGCCAGTCGCAGCCACATCTCCCAGTCCTCGGTGTTGGCCAGCTGCGTGTCGAACGGCCCCGCTGCCTCGAGCGCGTCCCGCCGCATCATGACGTTGGAGCCCCCGCCCGGGATGGGGTTGAACCGGCCCAGTGTTGCCATCACGTGTTCCGGATCGGGCGGTGGCCTGCCGCTGACGATGCGAAGATGCTGATCGATATTGACCGTGCCGCAGTAGACCCAAGGCCGGCCTGCGCGCACGGCGGCCTCAAGCTGTCGGGCAATCTTGTCCGGTGCCCACAGGTCGTCGTCGTCACAGAAAGCCACCCAGTCGCTGCGCGCCATGACGGCGCCACGGTTCCGCGCGGCGCTGACCCGTTGCGGCACCTCGTTTCGGACGACGCGAAGTCGGCCGTCGTCCATTGCTCTGATGACCTGCGGCGTGTTGTCGATCGAGCCGTCGTCGACCACGATCACTTCGATGTCGACGGCGTGCTGCCACAGCACTGATCGCAGCGTGGTCATCAGCAGCTGCCCCCGGTTGTGCGTCGGCACCACCACCGACACGTCAGTCACCGGGCATCACCTCTGGCGCGGCTCCGGTAGGCGCCGCACGCGCCGGGCGGCACGTACCATGCGAATCCGAAGGGGTGCGAACGGAGGGCATGGTGCAGATCACCCCATCCAATCCGATCTTCATCCACGGCATCCTGCCCCGAAGCGGGACGAATTTCTTGTGGGAACTCCTGCTGCTCCACCCACACTGTGCCCCCCCACGCCAACCGGTTCGGGAAGATCTCTTCCTGGACCACTCCGATCACTTGGTCCGCTTTGCCGACGAGGTGCGTGCTGCCTGGGACCCGATGTGGGGGGACTTCGAGAAAGATCTCCCCGCGCTGATGTACGCCGGCCTGGGCACCGGATTGGTGTCGTTCCTGACGGTTGATCCCGAACGACGACTGGTGACGAAGTCGCCCAGCGTGCGGAACCTGGAGCGGTTCTTCGAGTTCTTCCCCGCGGCCCGGCTCGTCATCCTGGTCCGCGACGGCCGGTCGGTGGCGCAGTCGAGCATGACCACCTTCGGCTGGGATCTCGACCGGGGCGGCCGGGAGTGGGCCGCGGCCGCGGACACAATCGTCGCCTTTCAGGCCGCACACGCGCACCGAACGATGCAATGGTTGCTGGTGCGCTACGAGGACCTGGTCGACAACCTTGATCAGCAGATGACTCAGGTTCTCGAATTCCTGCGCCTTGACGTGAGCCTGTACGACTTCTCGGCAGCGCGGGACCTGCCGGTTCGAGGCTCGTCGTCATTCGGCTCGGCCGATCAAGTCGTGCATTGGGAGCCCGTGCGCAAGGACACGACCTTTTCGCCGAAGGACCGGTGGCGATCATGGGACGTGGCGGCGATGGAGCGCTTCAACTGGCTGGCCGGTCGGCAGCTGCAGTATTTCGGGTACGAACCCGTGGGCGTCATGCCGTCCCGGTCGGGGGCCTTGCCGCATCGGCTGCGGGACTGGCGGTGGCAGGGACGTCGGGCATTCCGGCTGGGCACATACCGTCTCCGGTTGCGGCTGGGTCCACCGACCCGACCGCTGCGTCGTCGCCTGGGGCTGGTCCGTGACGCCTGAGGTGTCTGTGGTTGTCCCCACACACAACCGCACGACGCTGCTCAGGCAGACGCTGGCTACGGTGTGGGGCCAGCGCAACGTCTCGCTGGAAGTCGTCGTGGTCGACGACGGTTCGACCGACGACACGGCTGCGGTCGTCGGGGCTATGGGGGACGACCGCGTTCGTTTGATCAGGCACGAGACGCCGCAGGGTGTCAGTTCGGCGCGCAACCATGGCGCGGCCGAGGCCCGCGGGGAGTGGGTGGCCTTCTGCGATGACGACGACCTGTGGGCCCCGGACAAGCTTCAGCTACAGCTTGCTGCCGTCGAGTCGACAGGGCGGCTGTGGGCTTACGCCGGAGCTGTCAAGATCGATCCAGAGTTGCGCGTTCTGGGTGGTGGGCCGCCGCCTTCACCGGCGGAACTGTTGGAGCGCCTGCCGGAGTGGAATCTCATGCCGGGCGGCTCGTCGAACGTGCTCGTGAAGGCAAGTGCCTTTGAAGCATCAGGCGGCTTTGACCCGGCCCTGGTCAACCTCGCCGACTGGGATCTTTGGAACCGGCTCGCACTGAGGGGTGCTCCCATTTGTGTCCGCGAGCCTCTCGTCGGCTATCGCATTCACCCCAGCAACGCCTCGGCCAACACCCGTCTCATCCTCGCCGAAGCCGCCAAACTCGACGGTCGGTATGGCGTGCCGCTTCACAGGGGGGACTTGCACCACTACCTGGCGTGGGTCAGTCTGCGGTCAGGGCGCCGGCGCCCGGCGGCGCGGCACTTCGCCAGTTCGGTGGCGGCCGGAAACGGCAAGGTCGTCGCCGCGAGCCTGGCCACGCTTGCGCGTGGCTACATCTCACGGCGACTGCCACGGGCTGTCACCCGGCCACTCCCCTCGGAGGAGGAACTGGCGTGGCAGCGTCGCGCGAGCGGGTGGCTGGCGGCGATGCACGATGGGGACTGACGCCCCGTCAGATGCCCGATCAGCGGACGGCACTTAGGGCGGTCGCCCACCTGGTGCCTTCCTGCTGTCGACAAGAAGCCCCTTGCAGTCGTGGCTCCTATCCGAGGTGTATGTGTCGTCCACGGCGACTCCTCGAGCCGACTCCGCGGCGTACCATCGGCGCCACCATGAAGCGCTACCCAGGATGTCGTTGCCACAGCCACCGGACATGACGAGCACACGGCTCAAGCGTGATGCATCGGCAACGCACGTTGTTGCAATGCTTCCATGGGGTGACCGCTTCGAGGATTTTCACGACAAGATCGAGATCTCACTCGAGGCTTTCGCTCATCAGTTCACGGGCACTTGGCTGTTCAACTACGTCGAGGCGATGCAGCGTGTCGGTCTTGCGCCTGTACTCTTCTACGTCTCCGCGCGGGTGGCCTCGACCGTGCGGTTCACGCACGCGCCGACCGGTGCACGGGTGGTTGTTTTGCCTGCCCCGTGGGTTCACCGAAAGCTACGAGGCGCGCAGGAGCGGTACGGGCGCAGGTCGAGGCAGCTGACCTCGATCGGCTCGTATGTCGCCACGCCGTGGTTCGCACTCGGCCGCGAGCTGCGCCGCGAACGGTGTGCAGTGATTCTTTGCCACGAGTACGAGCACCCACGCTTCGACGTCGCCGTCTGGCTCGGTGCACTGCTGCGAATGCCGGTCTTCGCGACATTCCAGGGGGCAGACGGGCCGGGCAGCGCCGTCGAGGTGCCGCTGCGGAGGCTGGCCATGCGAAAGGCGGCAGGGTTCATCATTGCAGCAGGCATCGAGAGACGCCGCGTCCGGGAATCGTACGGAGTGCCGTCGGCAAAGATCGCTGCGACGCCGAATCCCTTTGACACCCGCCGGTGGGCTCCCGGTGACAGGACGTCGGTCCGCAAGGCTCTGGGCATCACCTCTGCAGCGGTTGTCGTGGAATGGCAAGGGCGGGTGCAGATGAGCCGCAAAGGACTCGATGTGCTCCTGGACGCGTGGGGGACAGTTTGCGACAACCTCGACGAACAGTTGATGTTGCTTCTCGTCGGCACCGGACGGGACAATGAGGCGTTGCGGCGCGCGATCCGGGACAGCCGCCACTCGGCGACGATCCGCTGGGTGGACCACTACGTGCTGGACCGAACGCTCCTCTGGGACTACCTGTCCGCCGCGGATATCGC
>WHTG01000116.1 GCA_009377835.1 Nitriliruptorales bacterium | reverse complement strand
TAGCTCACCGACCACTCCACGGCCACCGTGAGACCGTCAGCAGACTCGAGCAGCCTCTTGACGTTGACGTTGATGTTGTCACGCGCCATGACCCAGTCCTTCAGGTAGGCCTGGATCAACAGGTTCGTCTCGTGCGGCGGGTTCTGAGGCTCCAGCCAGACGGCGTCAGGAGTGAATAAGTCGACCAGCACATCCGGGTCCTGACGCTCCAGCGCCGAGCAGTACGTGTCCCACAGTTCCCGCGCCCGCCCCATCGCTCCTCCTTGACGCCTGTCCGAGGCGCGTCACGATAGCCGCCCCGCTGCCGCGGGAGCGACACGGGCTACAGGTACTGGCCCGTGCTGTGCTCCCCGGGACCAGGCTGTTGCTGCTGTGGGCCAATACCCGGCGGGAGTCCCCGCTGGCGCATCTGCTCGAACTGCTGACGCGCCTGCATCTGCTGATTGAACAACGTCACCTGGATGCCCTGGAACAGGCCCTCGAGCCAGCCCACCAGTTGGGCCTGTCCGATGAGGATCTCGGACTCGGACGGGGTGCCCTCGTCGAACGGCATCACCAGCGCCGCCAATTCCTCCTGCAGGTCGGGCGAGAGCACGTCACACAGTTCATGCAGCGCCCGCTCGTGCAGTTGACGCAGGCGCCCCCGGCCGGCCTCGTCCGGCGATGCCCGCCTGACCTCCTCCTGCAACTCGCGCAGCATCACCGCGATGCGCATGAGCTTGCCCGGCTCGGTGATCCCGCTCGCTGCCGGACCATTCTTGCCGTCGTCGCGGTCGTCCTGTGCGTCGTCGGTCACGATCTCCACTTCGTCAGTCATGCGCGCACCCTACCCATCTGCTCGGCTATCGACCGTGCATAGTCTTGCGTCATGAGCACGCACCGCACTTATTCCAGCGGCTTCGACGACCTCGTGGGCCTGCGCATGATCGAAGCCGACGGTGACCGCGTCGTCGCCGAGTTGTTCATCGAGTCCAAGCACCTCCAACCGGGCGGCATCGTCCACGGCGGCCTGTACGCGACGTTGGTCGAGACCACCGCGAGTGTCGGCGCGAGCCTGTGGCTGGGTCCCGACGGCGTCGCGATGGGGATCGCGAACCACACGGATTTCCTGCGCGTGGTTGGCGAAGGCCGGCTGCGGGCCGAAGCGGTACCGGTGGAACGCGGCCGGACACTCCAGCTGTGGGAGGTGCTGGTCACCGACGTGCAGCAGCGCCCGATCGCGCACGGCAAGGTCCGCCTGATGAACCGCTCGGCGTGACATAGCTACTGGTGCCGTAGGAATCGCTCGATCTCCGCCGCGATGTCCTCGCCTGAGGGCAGCTGCTCCTCGTGACGGCCCTCGTCATAGATGAGTTCCAACGTCGAGATCATCTCGGCCGCGTCGGCGTGGTCGGCCACGGCTTCGTCGACCTGCTCGTTGTGCGCCTTGGCGGCCGCCTCCAGCTCGGTGGTGTCCACCGACGTCCCGAGCGCCTCGGCGACCATCTGCACCAGCGACAGCGCACCAGCCGGATTGGGTGAACCGGCGATGTAATGGGGCACCTCCGCCCACAGGCCGACGGCGGGAATGCCAGCCCCGCCGAAGGCGTCCTGCAGCACGGTGCCGGCACCGACCGGACCGGTGTACCCGGTGATGTCGCCGGCGGAGGCGACGACGTCGTCCGCGATGAGATTGCCGGCCCTGAGGATCCGGACCGGGCGCGTGTGCGGCGACGCCGCCGGGTAGGCACCGAGGCCGATCACGGTCTCGACGCCAAGTCCGCGGCACAGTTCGACCAGTGCCTCGCCGAACGCCATCCACTGCATGTCCGGCTCGGGGCCGAGCAGGAGCACGATGTCGCGTGGGCCGTTGATCTGTGCCGCGCACACCTCGATGTCCGGCCACTCGATGCGCCGCAGCCGGCCGGAGTCGACCACCGCTGTGGGGCGCCGCGCGCGGTAGTCGATCAGCGCGTCGCGGTCGAAGCGGGCGATGACGTGGGACTTCCACCGGTGCCGCAGGAAGGATCCTGCGGACGCGGCGACCGCGCCGGCATCGACAAAGCCTTCGAGGGCGACCAGCAGAACCGGCTGCCGCAGTGGAGGGGGTGTCGCGACCCAGTGCACAAGACTGGACATGACGGAAAGACTAGCGGGATGCATTCGCCTCACCGCGTGCGGTGCTCCCATGCTCCACGCCTACGACGTGTGTTGACTGACCTGCGGAGCCCTGACCACCACGAGTGTGTCCAGCGCGTCGCGGGCGCCTTCCTCGGCGACGGGCCTGGCCACCGTCTCGGCGGTCACCACGTCGACGGCGCCGAGTTCCCGGACGACCGCGGAGGGGGTCAACAGGATCGACGGGTCGTCGGGCCCGCCGTGGCCTTCCTCCAGGTTGCGCACGTCGTGGCCGAGCACGACCAGCGTCCCGCCGGGTACCAGCGCTGCGGCCGCATGGCGCAGGACACGGACGCGGACAGCCGGTGCAAGGTGGAGGTACAGCACCGCAACAAGGTCGTACACCACGAGCGGCGGCTGCCACCGCACCACGTCCGCCTCCAGCCACGTGACGTCGACACCGCGGGCGGCCGCGAGGTCTCTGGCTCGCACCAGGGCCGAGGACGAGAAGTCGACTGCCGTGACCGTCCACCCCTGCTGCGCCAGCCACACAGCATTTCGACCCTGGCCGCACGCCAGATCGAGGGCGCGACCCGGCGGCAGGTCGGAGACGATCCCGGTGAAACGCGCGTTCGGCTCGTCGCTCCACGCAACACCTTCGTCGTAACGGTGGTTCCAGTCGGCGGCGTCCACGGTCCCCTCCCGCTCGCGATGGGGACTGAGACGTTACCGCCGGAACACGCCACGACCCACCACGCCCAATGCGACCAGGCCACCGAGGAGCGCCACCAGTGTGGGAATCGGGAACCCGAGCGGCTGCCCGGCCACATGGACACCGTGTCCGATCAACAGGGCGATGCCCGCGCACACCCCACCGACGCCCGTGACGGTCAGCAGCACCGTCTGGGGACGTGTTGCCAGCGGTGCGGCCGGCGGGACCCGCTCGTGGCGCCGGAACAGCATCACGAGCGGCGCCAGCAGGATGCCGAAGGTTGCGATCCACAACGGCCGGGTGAGCCACCACCGCGCGTCGAATGCCGTGCTCGGCAGCAGGTCCAGCGCGTGGGCGATACCAAGTCCCGCGACCATGGCGGTCATGTGCCACAGATACAGGGTCATCGCCACCGAGCCGCCGGCGACCACCGCCGCCCACCGCCGCGGCTGCTGCAGCCACCGCTCGGCAGGGTCGCGGACGCTGAGCAGGATCCCGATCTGCATGACTGCCAGAGCGATCAGCGCCACCGACGGCGGTGAGTTGTTGGTCCGGACGGCGCCGTCGACGCCGAGCATGCTGATGGGATACCCCCCGAGCGTCGTGAGGAGGACCAGCGCGCCCAGCCCAGCGCCCGCCAGCGCCGCCGGGGTGCCGGCCCGGGAGGTCAACGTGCCCGAGCGCCACAGGAAGCCCAACTGGTGGACCGCGGCCCAGACCCATACGAAGTTCGTCCAGCCGACCAGCCCGACGCCGGAGACATGGGCGAGGTCCACGGCCGCTGCGGTCGCGGCCAGGCCCAGGAACGCACCGCTGCCGAACCTGTCGTGAAACCAGTAGGTCACCGGCGTCAGCGCCACGACGACGATGTACACCGACAGGAACCACAGCGGGATCATCACGGCGCCGGTGCCCATCTTGAGAGCGTCGTCGGCGATCCCGGCCGCGGCGAGCAGCGCGGCCAGCGGCACCCACAGGGCGATGACCGGCAGGGTCGGCCGCAGCAGCCGCACGGCCCGGGTCCGCACCCAGTCGACGTAGCCGACTCCGCGAGTCCGTGCGGATTCCCATCCGATCGCGTTCGCGAACCCGCCGACGAAGAAGAAGACGGGCATGACCTGGAAGACCCACGTGACCCACTGGCTCCAAGGCTGCGCGACCAGCACGTTCTGGCCCCGGATGCCGGTGCCGTCGTCGGTGACGACGACCATCATCCAGTGACCGATGACGACGACGAGCAGCGAGCACAACCGCAGCAGGTCTGCATAGCGGTTGCGGGACGCAGGTGTTCCCGCCGAGATCTGCTCGGCGGTGGGGCGCGGAGGAATGACAGTGGACACGGGCGGCTCCTTTGAACGGCTGCGGCCAGCGTCCGTCCACGCGGCTTCAGCCGCCTCCGGGAAAGCCCCGGTTCCACCCCTGAGTCGCCTCAGCGGGATGTCAGGTGTTCTGCATCATGTGCGCGGCGCGTTCGAGATGCTCCCAGACCGGCACCTCGTACCGTGGGTCGAGGTCGATCTCGTCCAGGGCGTCACGCATGTTGCGCAACCACGCGTCCCGCTCGGCGAGACCGATGGCGAACGGTGCGTGGCGCATCCGCAGACGCGGGTGGCCACGCTGCTGGGAATAGGTGCCCGGACCGCCCCAGTACTGGATCAGGAACAACCCCAGCCGCTCCTCCGCAGCGTCCAACTCCTCCTCCGGGTACAACGGCCGTAGCACGGGATCCTCCCGGACACGCCGGTAGAAGCCCGCGACCAGGCGCCGGAAGGTCGCGTCGCCGCCGACCGCCTGGTACAGCGTGCCCTCGTGCTGCGGTTCGATGGACACCATCAGGGGTTGAGCAACGCCGCCAGGTCGTCGGGCCGCTCGACGCTCACGGTCAGCCCAGGATGGCGGGCCACGTCGAACGGCCGCGTCCTGACCGGCTGTTGGAACAGGATGCAGGTTGTGCGACCCGCCGACGAACCGAACGTCAGACCACGGTCGGTGAAGGAGGTACGCACACCGATCGCCTTCAGCGGGTTGTGCGGCCCCGTCACCTGCGCCGAGGCGATGTTCGAACGGGGCGTGGTGAGGGTGAGCATTCCGAAGCGGACACGCAGTTCGTCGTCATCGACCATCACGTCGGCCCGTCCCGGGAAGATCCCTGCCAGAGCGAGCAGCGGCTGATAGACGCGGTCGAAGGCGAAAGCAAACGTCTCGGGCATCCTCCCAGTGTGACGCATCCGGACGCGGAACCGGGATGACGTCGCCATTCCGGGTCCGGCCGGACAGGGACTACCGGGGCCCGCAGCAGGGTGCGGCCCGCCGCTCCGGTCAATGGTTCTGTCCTCAGACTCGGGTTCTTTCCCAGCCAGGAGGCGACGCGGAAGGGGGCCCCCGGACGGTGGCAGCCGAAAGGTCTCGCACGCTTACTTCTTCGCCGGCAGCCTTGCGCTGAGCGAACCAGATCGGATGCCGTTGCCGTTTGCCCTGCTGCCCAGATCCTCATGCCAGACAACGTCGACCTGGGAGGCGCGGGCCCCCCGGACATGGGTCGCAGATAGCGTCATCGCGCTGGTGGTGCTCGAGCGCCACCCTTCGACTCCCCGCAGCGCCGCCGGCAGGTGGTGTCAGGGTCATCGGTCTCACCGCACGGCTTGTCGTCGTGCCACAGCAGGCGTGCCTTCCCGAGTCCCTCCGTGATCTCACCGAAGCGCTTGGTACCGGTCTTGAGCGACAGCCTTCCCCGTGACGACGCCCGCGCGGTCAGCCGAGTGGACACCCGAGGCGTTCTTGCACAGCACGTTGCGCGTCGCTGTCGGTGTGAACGACAGCTTCACGGACCCGTATGCGCCCATGTCCGTGGCGGTGTCGATCGTGGCGGTGGAGAGATCCTTCTGGATGTCGAAGGCGCCGTCTTCGAGGAAGAACGCGTACGCAGCCCGCACAAGGGCGGCCATCAGCCCCAGCACCACAACCATCCGTGCGTGAGCAGGCAGCCACTGCCACCCGACTGCTCCCCGCAATTGTGTACCGCTCATCTTCGTCCTCCTGCTCGGTGTCGTGACCAGGCTCGACTCTTCCTGCAGGCGGTTGGATCTGAGTTGCATCCCGCTCGGGGCCACCCTCTGTTCGCCAGGCGAGCCAAGGCCGCGAGAATGATCAGCAGGCCTCGGGGCCGACACGAGCGCGACATTCGCTGCGATCCGGCCCTGGAGGTGTCCGGGTTCCTGGTGGGCCGGGAGCAGAACACCTTATGGGTTCTTCCTTGCGCAATCCGGATCGAGGACAGAGCCGAGGCCGGTGCGTTGGTGAAGCAAGTTCAACGACGAAAAATCCCCGTTGAGCACCAGGTAGCGAATCAGGTGCAGTCCCGGGCCGGCTTCCTTGTATCGGTTCGCCCGGCCTCATCAGCGCCTCGCGGCCCCATGATGCGAGCGTTCTCTCGCGGGCAGCAGTGGTCCTGGGAACGACACACAGGGCTGGGCCGCCGCGTCGCGGTTCGCATTGCGAATGCCGCCCACATGATTCCGACCGGAAGCAACCACGCTGCCAGCACGGGTCCTTCTTCGGCTTCAGGCAGGAGCGCGACCAGCAGGGGGCCCGGACATGAACATCATTCTTGCGGCCAACGGGAGAGCCCGTGAAATGCCGTCGACACGGTCGTCCAAGATGAGAGCGGTGGTGAACGCCAGCAGGCCAAGCTGTACGGCCACCAATGCGCTGATGGGTCCACTGATGTCATACGAGATCGGCTATCCGCGCTTTTTCGGATGCGGAATACGAACGTCGCCACAACAACACACGGCAGCTGATGGAGCGCCATAAGTGTTGACGGCCGGTTCGCAATCGACCATGTGTACGTGATCTACGACCACCCGGTTCACGCGCCGCTCGAGCACGCCGACGCTTACGGGCACGACATACCATCCGCACACCATCCGCGCTGGCGCGGCTTATCCCGTCGCCGACACCTGTTTCAGTCAGTGGCGGATGTTGATGCGCCCTCGGTCCAGACATACCTATGCCATGCGCACAGCGCGCGCCGCGGCAAACGGGGCGATGAAATCGTCGCGCAGGTTTGAGGGTCTTGCGAGGTATGCCTGTGGGGCACGACCAACATGTCCCCCGCGACGGATTGCGTCCGCCGTAGCCAAGTACTTTCTCGTCATTGGCGGGGCATGCGCGGCGGGGGACCATCTTCCTGAGCAGGCCGCCGACAAAGGCGGCCCACATACAGGAGACGCTATGAGTACCCTGCAGACTCCGCATGCTGGATGGGTTCGGGCCCACCCCCTGACGATCGCGCTGATAGCCGCGCTTGCCGTCGTGGCAGCCGTTGTCTTGACGCTCGTGTTGACCGCCGCACCCAACTCACCGTCGGGTATCCGCACCGCCGCCGGTGCGCCGGCCGCAGGGCAGTCTGCAGAGCGCGACACCACCAACGACCTCCCCAACAGCGGGGGCAGTGGACTGACAGGTGACCGCTTCGCTGCACCGCAATAGCGCTTAGAAGCAGGCCCGAGCCCGTACCTGTCAGCGAACAGCCGGAGCATGTAGGTGACGCCGTCGATGACGACATCCCGCGCTGCGGTGCGCACACTGACGTAGCGCCTGGTGACCGCCCCGCCGGGGGGCGTCGCATCATGAACGCTGCGGTTGCATTTCCGGTGGCAACCGACGCGTTGTTCCGCGCCACGCGAAGTGCGGATGGGTTTCGCAGGTCAACCGGCTATTGTCTCAAGGGGAGGTGTCCGGGTTCCTGGTGGGCCCCACGGTCTTCAAAACCGATGAGCGTGACTCAGTCGCGCTGGCGGGTTCGATTCCCGTCCACCTCCGCCAACACGGTATTTGCCCTGACCGGCGGCTTGTTCTGCCGTTCCGGCCGGCACCGGGCGGAACCGGTCCGCCCCCTCATCGGCGATGGTTGTCCCCGTATAGCCCCTATGGAACGTTGAACAACCTGTGGGACGGGCGCTACGAGGAGCCCTCCGCTCGGTGTCTGCTCTGCTCGTCTGGTCGAACACCGTGTCGAGCGCGTCGGCGAGCGCGCGGTCTCGCGCGTCGAACACGTGGCTGTAGGTGTCCAGTGTCAGTGCGATGGTGCTGTGACCCAGGCGGTGCTGCACCGCCTTGGCGTCCGCGCCGGAATTGATCAGCAGGCTCGCCGCGGTATGGCGAAGATCGTGAACAGCTGCCGCGGGAACCCCGAATCGGCGGTCAGCACCACGATGTCGAACGGCGCCGGCATCGCGCCGACGAGCTGGTCAATCTGTTGAGGTTCGAGAGCGGTCGCGGGGTAGCGCCGCGCCGAGGGCAGTTGGACGTCGGACGCCGGGTTGTAGCGGATCGCACCCGCGAGCCTTGCGGCCTTGAATACCTGTCGCGCCACTGTATGGATGTGCTTGACGGTGTTTGGGGCGCTTGCCCTCCGCCACCAAGCGGGCGATGTAGCGCTGCGTCAGCGGGTGATCGAGCGCAGCGACGGGACGGTCGCCAAACTCCGGTAGCAGATGCCGGTCCAGGATGGACCGATAGCTGCCGAGCGTGCGCGGACGCAGCCGCGGGGGCTGCGCCGGCGATCCAGTCCTCGGCCTACTCGCCGAAGGTGCGACGACCGCGGCGTGCCCTGGTCGATGGTCGAAATCGGCTACGCCGCGGAGAAGGCAGCGAACCCGCTGATGCGCGATGATCGGGACGCCATTCGCTGTGCGTCCGATCCTGAGGGTCCCTTCGAGATTATCCCGGTCGACGGCGCCATCGCGGCTCGGGTCCACGCAGTGGGGGGAGAGTCGAAACCAACCATCGCAAGGCAAATTACGGTCACCGAGGACCACAGAGGGAAGGGATCCGACAGATCTTGCCGAGAAGGGCGCAGTGAGCGCATCTGGTGCCGGTTAGGAAGGCGAGCGGCATGGTGGGAAACGGTGCAGGAAACGGCCAAGGCAGTGAGGCTGGGCGCCGGCGCCCGTGGAGTGATGTTTACGATTCCTTGTCGCGTGCCGACGAGTCTGGTTCCTTGTCTGGAGACGACCTCGAGTTGCTGGCGGCGGCAGCGTATCTCCTTGGCAATGTGGATGAGTGTCGTCAAGCGCTGGAGCGCGCCCACCGTGCCCATTCATCAACCGGTGATACGCGGCGAGCCGCGCGGTGCGTTTTCTGGGTGGCGTTCACTTCCCTGCTCGAAGGGAATCTTGCGCAGGCCAGTGGTTGGCTCGCCCGGGCGCACCGATTGTTAGAGCCTGAGAAGAACGAGTCCGCCGAACAAGGCCTCCTACTGCTCCCGGACGCGGTGCTGGCTGCCGCGGCGGGTGACTATGCGAGCGCCGAGGCGGGAGCCGCTCGGGCGGCTGAGATCGGCGCTCGGCTCGGGGATGCTGATCTCCTCGCACTCGCGTTGCATTTCCAGGGACGGGCTGTGGTCAAGGAGGGGCGGGTTCGGGAGGGCCTGGCCTTGCTGGACGAGGCGATGGTGGCAGTCGTCGCCAACGAGGTGTGGCAACCGGTGGCCGGCAATATCTACTGCTCGATGATCGACGCCTGCCTGGAGATTTCTGACCTGCGGCGCGCGCACGAGTGGACCACGGCGCTGACCGCGTGGTGGGCGAAGCAGCCCGACATGGTGACGTTCACCGGCCAGTGTCTGGTCCATCGTGCCGAGATCATGCGGCTGCACGGGGCCTGGTCGACGGCAGCAGAGGAGACGAAGCAGGCATGCGAGCGGCTGGCTCAGGCGGCGGACAAGTACGCCACGGGTCCCGCCCTCTATCTTCAGGCGGAACTCTGTCGACTTCGTGGCGAGTTCGCGGAAGCGGAGCACGCGTACCATGAGGCAAGCCGGTGGGGGCACCGGGCGCAGCCGGGCCTTGCGTTGTTGCGATTGGCCGAGGGCAACAGTGAGGGCGCCGCGCAGTCGATCCGCCGGATCCTCAGTGAAACGACTGACGCTCTCCTGCGAGCGAAACTGCTTTTTCCGTACGTCGAAATCCTGCTCGAGGTGGGTGACGCGGCGTCGGCACGCGCTGCTGCCGACGAACTCACTGAGATCGCCGACCGATATGACACCCCGGCGCTGCACGCGGAGGCCGGCCAGTCGGTGGGTGCCGTTCTGCTCGCCGAGGGCGATGCAGAGCGGGCCCTTGCAGAGTTAAGACGCGCCTGGGAAACCTGGCGGGAGCTTGAGGCACCGTACGAGGCGGGCC
>WHTG01000009.1 GCA_009377835.1 Nitriliruptorales bacterium | reverse complement strand
TGCGCTCGCCACGCTCGCTGACCGGGTCGGTCCCACCCGACCCGTGCCTGCGCTCGCCACGCTCGCTGACCAGGTCATGGTCCCACCGCCTCCAGCGCCTCGCCGAGCGTGAAATGGCCCGCGTAGAGCGCCTTGCCGACGATTGCTGCGTCCACCCGGTCGTGGGCTTCGCGCAGCGTCCGCAGGTCGTCCAGCGAGGACACGCCCCCGCTGGCGGTGACGCGCGCGACAGTGGCCCCGGCGACCTCACGCAGCCGCTCGACGTTGGGCCCCGTCAACATCCCGTCTCGGGAGATATCTGTGAACACGAACCGCTGCACGCCCATCAGGGTGAACCGCCGCAGCGCCTGGAACAGATCACCAGATTCCGTGGTCCACCCGCGCGCTTTGAGCGTCGTGCCTTGGGCGTCGAGGCCCACCGCGACTCTGGCGGCGTGTTCCGACACCGCGGCGGCGACAAACGCCGGCTCCTCCAGCGCCATCGTTCCGATGACCACACGACTCGCGCCGAACTCGACTGCATCGTCGAGGTCCCGCATCGATCGGATGCCGCCCGAGGCCTGCACGGGGATGCCGGTCGCCTTGACGATGTCCGCGATGACATGGCGGTTGCGCGGCTCACCCTCGAATGCAGCGTCGAGGTCAACGACGTGCAGCCATTCCGCTCCAGCCTGCGCGAAGCCGACTGCGACTGCGACAGGGTCCTCGTCGTACACCGTCTCCGCGTCCGCGCGGCCCTGGGTCAGCCGGACGGCGCGACCGCCGCGTATGTCGACGGCGGGATAGAGGGTGAAGGTCACGCCTGCACCTCACGCACCCAGTTCGCAAGCAGCCGGGCACCGACGTCACCGGACTTCTCGGGGTGGAACTGCGTGGCCACGACGGGACCGACCCGCACGACGGCCGGGAACCCGGGCCCGTAGTCGCAGGTCGCGACGACATGGTCGTCCTCGCCGGGCACGGCCGCATACGAGTGGACGAAGTACACGAACTCCCCCGCCACCCCTTCGAGCAGTTTGTCGTCGCGGACCGCATCCACGGTGTTCCATCCCATGTGCGGGACGGTGACGGTAGGGGGAAGCCGGCGTACCGTGCCGGGGAGAAGCCCGAGTCCCTTCACGAGGGGATCCTCATCTGAGGACGGGTACATGATCTGCATGCCGACGCAGATTCCCAGCAGCGGGCGGCCGCCGGCTACCCAGTCCTGCACGAGGTCTCGCAGGCCGGCCGCCAGGAACTGCCGGACGCATTGGCCGAAGTGCCCGACGCCGGGGACCACCAAGGCGTCGGCCTGTGCGGCCGTGTCGGCATTCGCCGTGATGGTCACAGTGGCTCCGGCGCGTTCCAGCGCCCGCTGCGCCGACCGCAGGTTTCCGGCCCCGTAGTCCAGTAGCGCGACCGCCGTCACAGCGTCCCCTTCGTGGAGGGAATCCCCCTCCCGGTCACCGCAACCGCGCGCCGCAGTGCGACCGCCACCGCCTTGAACACAGCCTCCTGGATGTGGTGGCTGCTCTCGCCTTGCAGTTTCTCGACATGAAGCGTCAGCCGGGCGTTGGCGACAAACGCCTCGAAGAAGTGCTTCGTCAAGGTCGTTTCGTAGGTGCCGACCAGCTCGACCGGCGTGTCCGCGCGGTACACCAGATACGGGCGGCCCGACAGGTCGACGGCGCAACGCACCAGCGCCTCGTCGATCGGCACGGTCGCGTCGCCGAACCGCTCGACCCCCGCCCTGTCCCCGAGTGCCTCGTCCAGCGCCCGGCCGATGGCGATGCCCGTATCCTCCACCGTGTGGTGGGCATCCACCTCGAGGTCGCCTGCCGTGCGCACCGTCAGGTCGAACCGACCGTGCCGACCCAGCTGGTCGAGCATGTGGTCGAAGAAGGGCACGCCCGTCGACACGTCGGTGGTCCCAGACCCGTCGAGGTCCAAGCCGAGTTCGACCTTGCTCTCGTTGGTCTGGCGCACGATATCGGCGGTTCGCGTCATTGCAGGCACTCTCGCAGGGCCGTCAGGAAGGTGTCATTCTCGCCGCGCGTCCCGACGGTGACGCGAAGGCAGCCGTCGAGCAGGGGTTCGCGCGAGAAGTCCCGCACCAGGACCCCCTTGGCCAGGAGCCGGTCGAACAGGTCCGGAACTGCGGTGCTGAACAGCAGGAAGTTCGCGCGCGACTCCTCCCACACCTCGACCCCGCCGATCTGCCGAAGCGCCTCGACGAGTCGCTCCCGCTCCCCGACGAGCACCTCGACGTGCGCCGTCACGTCGTCGGCCAGTTCCAGCGCGGTCAGGCCGGCGGCCTGCGTCAGTGCGTCGAGATGGTACGGCAGACGCACCTTGCGCAGGTCGTCGACGACCCACTCGTGCGCCAGGAGGTACCCGAGGCGCAGCCCGGCCAGGCGCCACGCCTTCGAGAACGTGCGGCACACGGCCAGCCTCGGCAGCTCGTCGAGCAAGGCGACAGCGGAGTCGCCGCCGAACTCGACGTACGCCTCGTCCACGACGACCAGCGCCCGGCTGTGCTCGTGCAGCTGCCGGACGGCGCCGAGCGGTGCGGTGATGCCGGTCGGATTGTTCGGGCTGTCCAGGAAGACGATGTCAGGCTGCTCGGTCTCGGCCGCCCTCCGCGCCACCGTCTCGTCGAGGTACCCGCCCCGGTCGAGATCCACGACGGCCATGGGCGTTGCGGTCGCTTTCGCCAGCAGCGGATACATCGAGTAGCCGGGCCGGAACACCAGCAGTCGCCGCCCTGATCCGCCGTACGCCTGGAGCAGCTGCTGCAGAATCTCGTTGCTGCCGTTCGCCGCCCACACCCGCCCTGGTGGCAGGCCGAAGCGTCGGCCGAGCTCCGTGCGCAGCGCCCAGGCGCGCCGGTCGGGGTACCGCTGCAGATCGAGCGCCGCCACACGCTTCGCCAGCTGTTCGAAGAACGCATCCGGTGGCCGGAAGGGCGTCTCGTTGGTGTTCAACCGGACAGGCACGTCCAGTTGCGGCGCGCCGTACGGTTCGACATCCGCGAGTTCGTCTCGGACGGGGACGCGGTCCATCACGGCTCCAGACGAGCCTGCACGGCACGCACGTGCGCCGGCAGATTCTCGGCTTCGCCGAGTGCGGTCACGACGCCGGCGAGGCTGGCGAGGCCGTCGCGGGTGTACTGCACCCAGTTCACCGGCACGAAGAAGTCGTCGGTCCTCAACCCTCCGGTGAAGCGCGCCGACCCGCCGGTCGGGAGGGTGTGATTCGGGCCGGCGGCGTAATCCCCCAGCGACACCGGGCTGTTCCTGCCGACGAAGATCGCCCCGGCGCAGCGGACACGCTCGGCCACGGCGGCCGCGTCGGCCGTCTGCACCTCGAGATGCTCCGCCGCGAACGCATCCGCGACCTCGACCGCGTGCTCGAGATCGTCCACGAGGAGCGCGGCGCTCTGGCCCGCGAGCGCGGCGCGGACGCGGTCCTGATGTCGAGTCGCGGCGACCTCCACGGCGATGGCCTTGTCGACTTTGGCCGCGAGTTCCTCGGACGGGGTGATGAGCAGACACGCGGCCAGCGGGTCGTGTTCCCCCTGCGCCACGAGATCGGCGGCGACCAGGCGCGGATCGGCGGTGTCGTCGGCGATGATCGCGATCTCGGTGACGCCGGCCGACGCGTCGATGCCGCACGCCCCGTCGGCTGCCACCATGCGCTTCGCCTCCGCGACGTAGACATTGCCGGGGCCGACTACCTTGTCACAGCGGGGAACGGTGGCGGTGCCGTAGGCCATGGCGGCGACCGCCTGCGCACCCCCGATGCGCAGGATCCGATCGGCACCTGCGAGCACCGCCGCTGCGAGGATGGTCTGGTTCACCTGACCGTCGGGGCCCGGGGGCGTGCACAGCACGACCTCGCCGACGCCGGCGACACGTGCGGGGACGACCGTCATGAGCACCGTCGACGGATAGGCGCCACGGCCGCCCGGCACGTAGACGCCGACGCGGCGCAGCGGCCGGTGCCGGACGCCGAGCACCGCTCCGCCACGTTCGGTGCTCCAGTCGCGTGGACGGGCCTGCTCGTGGAACCAGCGCACCTGCTCCGCGGCCTGCTCCAGTGCACTGCGCAGCCGCGGGTCCAGCGACTCGAGAGCGGCCTTGGCCTCGTCCATCCCGACATCCAGCGGCCCCCCGGCCCACCCGTCGTGGGCCTGTGTGTACTGCGCGACAGCGGCGTCGCCACCGGCTCGAACGGCGTCGAGAATCTCCCGCGCGGAGACGCGCGCAGCGTCGACAGCGGCCGCGGGTGCGCGCGGGAGCCGCGGGGTTGGATCGGACCGGTCCCCCCGCAGATCAACGATGGGGAGCATGTCCCGCACTGTAGCGATTCTGTGCACGCGGCCCGTTCGCCCGCGGCGACATAGCCTAGGTCGAATGGAGTTGCCGTTGTTCCCGCTCCACACCGTGTTGTTCCCGGGACGTCCACTGCCACTGCACGTATTCGAGCAGAGGTATCGCGACATGCTCCGGGACTGCCTGGAGTCGGACCGACGCTTCGGGGTGGTGGCGATCAGATCTGGGGCCGAGGTCGGACCCGGCGCCGACCTGTTCGAGGTGGGCACGATCGCCGAGATCGAGCGTGTCGAACAGCTGCCGGGCGGGGGCGCCGATATCGTGACGAGGGGAACGCAACGGTTCCGCATCGGTGAGCTGGTTCCCGGGACCCCATACCTTCGTGCGCAGGCGGAACCGATCGCGGACTCCGCGCCGGTGATGACCGACATCGACCGTGCACGGGCGCTGCGCAACAGGCTGATCACGTATCTGGGCGCCCTCGGAGCCCCGGACGAGATGCTGGCTCGTATCCCGACCGCACCTGCGCCGTTGGCATGGCTCGCCGCGGCGACGCTGCAGGTCGAAGTGCACCAGCAACAGCAGCTGCTGGAAGTGGAGGACTGCGGCCGGCGGCTGGACCTGACGCTGGGGCTTCTGCGGCGTGAAGCCGGCATCGTCAGGCACTTCGGAACAGTCGGCGCACTGCGGCCCGTCGTTCCCGGCGGCACCGACTTGAACTGAGCCGGCCCCGTGGCACGGTGCTGGTGGGCTGGCAGCGATCCTCTGTACGTCGCGTATCACGATGAGGAATGGGGACGCCCGGTCCGCGACGACCGGGCGCTGTTCGAGAAGCTGTGCCTCGAGGGGTTCCAAGCGGGGTTGTCGTGGCTGACGATCCTGCGAAAGCGCGCACGCTTCAGAGAGGTGTTCGCGGGTTTCGATCCACAACAGGTGGCGGGATTCACAGACGATGACGTGCAGCGTCTCCTCGCCGATCCCGGCATCGTGCGCAACCGTTCCAAGATCGAGGCGACGATCACCAATGCGCGCGCGACGCTCCGGCTGGACTCCTTGTCGGCGCTGGTGTGGAGCTATGCACCGCCCCCGCGCTCCGCACCGGTGGCTCCGTCGGACATTCCGTCGCAGACGGCCCACTCTCAGGCACTTGCCACAGAGCTGAAGCGTCGCGGGTTTCGCTTCGTGGGGCCGACCACGGTGTACGCCTTCATGCAGTCGATGGGGCTGGTGAACGACCATCTCGCCGGCTGCCCGGCGCGCGGGGCGATACAGACATGAGGATCCGGTAGCGGCTCGTCGGTACGGTCTCCACCGCGTGATCGACGCCACCACCTCCTGGGGCGTGCACCCGTCCCCGGCTTGACGGCTGCGTCGTCACCGTTGATCAGGTTGGACCCAAGAACGTCGGGCTACGAGCCTCACTCGACTCGGGTCTGGAGGACTTGGTCGCCGAGGCCATGGCCGCCGTCGGTGAATGTCCGACGCTCAACGGATGTTGCGGTCCGCGGCCCAGCGACTGAGCTCGTGGCGGTTGCTCAGCTGCAGCTTGCGCAGCACCGACGAGACGTGCGTCTCGACGGTCTTGACGGAGATGTACAGCCGTTCGGCGATCTCGCGGTACGTGTAGCCGCGGGCGACATGCTGGAGAACCTCACGCTCCCGCGCCGTCAGTTCCGCGAGGTCCGAATCGACCTGCGCGACCGGGATCGACGCGAAGGCGTCGAGCACGAACCCGGCGAGTTTGGGTGAGAACACCGCGTCGCCGTCCGCGACCCGTCTGATCGCGTCCACCAGCTCATCTGCGGACACCGTCTTCGTGACGTAGCCGCGTGCCCCCGCGCGGATGATGTCGATGACGTCCTCGGCAGCGTCCGACGCGGACAGGGCCAGGAACTGCACGGTGTCGTTGCGTTCGCGCACGCGCTCCAGCACGGTGCGCCCACCACCGTCGGGCATGTGGACGTCGAGCAGGACGACCTGCGGCGCGGTGTCGATGATCCCCTCGACGGCCTCGTCCACCGATCCGGCGTCGCCGGCGATCCACACGCGATCGGCGATCTCGCTGCGGATGCCGGCGCGGAACATGGCGTGGTCGTCCACGACGAAGACCTTCAGGCGTTCGTTCACGCCACGATCATGACACTCCTGGTCCCCCCACTCGCCCTTTCTTCGTCGTTTCCACCGGCGCGGCCGTTCATCGCGGGAGCAACGCCGTGGCAGTCAGACGGTTGGGTCACGACCTGGCCAGGGGGATGCGCAACTCGACCTCGGTGCCGGCACCCGGTGTCGAGCGGATCACCGCGTCGCCGCCGTGTCGCCGGACGCGACCGACGATCGACTCGCTGATGCCGCGGCGGTCCGGCGGGACGGCGCCAGGTTCGAAACCCGCGCCGCGGTCGCGGACGAAGACGGTGGCGTTCGTGTCCTCGACCTCGGCATAGACAGCCGCGGTCTGCACGGCCGCGTGCTTCGCGACGTTCAGCAGCGCCTCCCGCGTGGCAGCGACCAGCGCGTCGGTGCCCGTCCCCAGCGCGACGTCACCGACGGTCACGACTTCGACGCGGCACGGGTACCGGGTCTCCAGTTCGGCGGCGACATCCGCGATCGCCGCAGCGAGCGTCGCTGCAGTACCACCGCCCAGTCTGCTGCGGCTGCCGCTGAGCCAGTCGCGCAGTTCGCGTTCCTGTTGCCGCGCCACGCTCCGCACGGCGGCGGGGTCGTCGCTTCGCCGCTGGATCAGGGCGAGGGTCTGCAGGACGGAATCGTGGAGGGCAACGGCGGTGTCGGCACGCTCCTGCGACCGCGCCCGTTCGACCTCCTCGGACGCCAGCCGCTGCTCGAGTGCCCGGCGTTGCGCGTCGTTACGCCGGATGACGCCGATCCCCCACACACTCACGCCCGCACCTGCCACGTACACCAGCGCCGAAGTGATGACCTCGCCCGGGTTGCCCAGGTAGACCCCGAGGAAGACGACCGAGACGACCGACAGCACCCCCGCCGCGACGAACCCGCCGGGGATGCCACCGCTGTACGCCGCGAGCAGGACGGTCGAGAAGGGGTAACCGCCGTAGAATCCGCGATCCGTACCCGCGAACGCAGCGAACGCGATCACAGCTGCCGACACCGCCACGTCGGCCGCGATCCACCACGGTGTGCGCAGGATGCCCGGTACGCCGGAACTCCACACGGTGGCGCCGGTCCATGCGGCCGCCAGGACACCTGCGCCCATCACGAGCGGGAGGTTGAAGCCGGTCTCGGTGAGCACCACGACGGCCACGAGCAGCCACAGCCAGACCGCACCGACGACGCGATAGCCGACCATGACCCGGCGCAGGGCAACCTCCAGGTCTGGTTCGGCGGTGCTCATGGGCTCACGGCGTCACGTGACCGCGTCGGACCCCAGCAGCGACTTCAGTTCGGCGTACAAGCCGGCGCTGCGCGTCACGCACAGCGTGTCGCTCAGCCGCAACCGGGTGTGTTTCGCGCCGTTGTGCAGGGCGAGGTGCACCGGCACCACCCCCGGGTGCTCGGCCAGCACCGACTTGAGCCGGTTCACGACGACCGATGTGCACTGTTGCGGTGCCAGCGTGAGCGTGACAGGCGATTGCGTGGCATCGGTGACGTCCGGGGCGGACACATCCATCGCGATGAGCTTCGGCGGGTCGCCGTTGTCCAACCGCCCCCGGACGCAGAGGATGGCATCGTCGGACAGCAGCTCTCCCGCCTGCTGGAACACCGCGGGAAAGAACATGACGTCGATGCCGCCTTGCAGGTCTTCCAGCGTGCCGGTGACGTACGGCTCACCCTTCTTCGTGAACTTCTTCTGCTTGCCGGTGAGGATGCCGGCGGCCGTGATTTGCCCGGAGCCGTTTCCCAGCAGCTCCGGGATCGAGCCGTCCGACACGTCCTTGAGGAGGCGTTCGAGACCGAAGAGCGGATGGTCGGACACGTACAGCCCGAGCACCTCACGCTCGGCTGCGAGCTTCTCCTTGCGGTCGAACTCGATGTCCGGGATCGCGACCGTCTCGATCGCCTCGGTCGTCGCCGCGGAGGGGTCGCCGGAGTCGAACAGGGAGTACTGACCCTCGGCCTCGGCACGCTTGCGGGACAGGGCCTGCTCCACGATGCCTTCGAACGCGAGCAGCAGACCCTTTCGGCGGTGGCCCAGCGATTCGAACGCCCCCGCCTTGATCAGCGCCTCCAGCGTCCGTTTGTTCAAGCACCCGGGATCGACCTTGTCACAGAAGTCGACGAAATCGGTGAACTTTCCCTTCGTGCGACGCGCCTCGATGATGGACTCGACCACCGCCTCGCCGACCTGCCGCACCGCCGACATCCCGAAGCGGATCTCCTTACCGACGGGCGTGAAGTCAAGCTCGGAGGAGTTCACGTCCGGTGGCAGGACGGTCAGTCCCATCGTGCGACAGCTGTGCAGGTACAGCGGCAGGCGGTCCTTGTTGTTCTTCACGGACGTGAGCAGCGCTGCCATGTACTCGACCGGGTGGTTCGCCTTCAGCCATGCGGTCTGGTAGCTGACCAGGCCGTAGCCCGCAGAGTGGGACTTGTTGAACGCGTAGTCCGCGAACCCCTCGATGAGGTCCCACAGCTTCTGCCCGAGCTTCGCCTCGTAGCCCTTCGAGCCGCAGCCGTCGAGGAACTTGGACTTCTGCGCGTCCATCTCGGACTGCTTCTTCTTGCCGATGGCGCGACGCAGCATGTCCGCCTCGCCGAGGCTGAACCCCGCGATCCGCTTGGCGATCTCCAGGACCTGCTCCTGGTACACGAGGATCCCGTAGCTGGGCTCGAGAACCTCCTCGAGATCGGGGTGGGGGAAATCCACGGCCTGGCGGCCGTGCTTTCGCTCCGCGTACGACGTGTGCAGGTTCGCGGACATCGGGCCGGGCCGGTACAGGGCCAGCAGGGCCACGATGTCGTCGAAGCGGTCGGGCTTGAGCAGTCGCACCAGCGACTTCATGCCGGGCGAGTCGAGCTGGAACACGCCGTCCGGGTCACCTTCGGACAGCATCTTGTACGTCGCGGGGTCGTCGAGGGGAACGTCCTCGATCACGACGTCCTGCCCCGTGTTGGTCTTGATGTTCAGCAACGCATCCGAGATGACCGTGAGGTTGCGCAGCCCCAGGAAGTCCATCTTCAGCAGGCCGATCTCCTCGACCATGCCGCCGTCGTACTGGGTCACGATCTCGCCGTCCGCCTCGACGCGCAGGACCGGACAGTGCTCGGTGATCGGCTCACCGGCGATGACGACCCCTGCCGCGTGGATCGAGTGCTGGCGGCGCAGACCCTCCAGCGACAGGGCGGTGTCGAGGACCTTCTTCGCGTCCGGTTCGTTCTCCCACGCCGAGCGCAGCTCGCCGGACAGCTCGCGCGCCCTGGTCAGCGGGTAGTCCTTGCCCATCACAGGGGGCGGCATCATCTTCGTGAGGCGGTCGCCGAACCCGTACGGGTAGCCCAGCACGCGCGCGGCGTCCTTGATCGCGGCCTTGGCCTTGATCGTGGAGAAGGTGACGATCTGCGCGACCCGGTCGTCTCCGTAGCGTTCGCGCGCGTAGCGGATCATCTCGCCGCGCCGCCGCTCGTCGAAGTCCAGGTCGATGTCGGGCATCGAGATCCGCTCGGGGTTGAGGAAGCGCTCGAAGATCAGGCCGTGCTCGATCGGGTCGAGGTCCGTGATCCCTGTGCAGTAGGCCACGGCACACCCAGCAGCCGATCCCCTTCCCGGACCCAGCCGGATGCCGGACGTCCGTGCGTGATCACAGAGGTCGGCGACGATCAGGAAATAGGCGGGGAAGCCCATCTGCTCGATGACCCCTAGCTCCATCTCCAGCCGGCTGCGCACGTCTTCGCGCAACGGGTCGCCGTAGCGTCGTCGCGCCCCCTCGTACACCTTGCGCCGCAGCTCCCCGGCCTCCGTGGTGCCGTCGGGGACCTCGAACCGCGGCAGGTGGTGCCGGCCGAACTCGAGCTCGACGTGGCAGCGCTCGCCGATCTCCAGCGTGTTGCGCCACGTCTCGGGGTGATCCGGGAACAACGCGTGCATCTCGGCCGGCGACTTCACGTAGAACTGGTCGCCCTTGAACTTCAGCCGATCCGGGTCCGACAGCTGAGAGCCGGTCTGGATGCACAGAAGCACGTCGTGCGCCTCGGCGTCGCCCTGGTCGGTGTAGTGACTGTCGTTCGTGACGACCAGCGGCACGTTCAGCTCCTCGGCGATCGCGATCAGCTCGCCGTTGGTCGCGTGCTGCTCGGGTATGTCGTGGTCCTGCAGCTCGATGAAGTAGTTCCGGTCGCCGAAGGCGTCGCGGTAGAAGGCCGCCGCCTCGAGCGCGGCGTCGCGCCGGCCCGCCAACAGCAGCTGGTTGACCTCCGCTCCCAGGCAGCCGGAGAGCGCGATCAGGCCCTCGGCGTGCTCGGCGAGCAGCTCGCGGTCGGCGCGCGGCTTGTACCAGTACCCCTCCAGGTAGGCCCGCGATACGAGCTTCATCAGGTTGCGGTAACCGGTCTGGTTCTCGGCGAGCAGGGTGAGGTGGTAATACGGCTCGTCGCCGTCGCGGCGGTTCCCTCTGGTGAACCGGCTGCCGGGCGCCACATAGATCTCGCTGCCGAGAATCGCCTTCACACCGTGCCTGCGGCCGGCCTTGTAGAAGTCGATCGCTCCGAACATCACCCCGTGGTCGGTGATCGCCAGCGCCGGCATCTCGAGTTCTGCCGCCCGTGCCATCAAGGCGTCCACCCGGCTTGCGCCGTCCAGCATCGAGTACTCGGTGTGGGTGTGGAGATGGACGAAGGAGTCGGGCACGTCGGGAAGGTCCTCGGCAGTCGCTTGGGTGTGGCTGCCGGGGAAGGTAACAGCCATGTGATTCGATCCGACGGTACTCCGGCGGGCGGCGGGAGTCTAGCCTTTGCGCGCTTGACGAGTCGCTGCGACCCGAAGGATACGGACCACCAGTCGGGGGAATGGTGTCACCACCGAGTGGGAGGTGACGGTATGGCCAAAGACCACGGACCCAGCGTCAAGGACGACAAGCAGTACGAGGGACTTCGCAAGAAGGGCATGAGTAAGGAGCGTGCGGCGAAAATTGCCAACACACCGGGCGCCTCGCAGAAGGGCGGCAAGAAGTCCGGTGGTGGCAAGAAGTCCTGACCTTGCGGCGGGCTACTCGCAGGCCCTTCCGTCGCGCCGCCGCGGCGGGGCTGTGCGGGTCACTGCCGAGGACGATCACCGGACCCTTGACGGCGCAGCGGTTCGGCACCGTCGCAGGTGCACTGAAGCTCGGGGCGACAACCGTCTAGACCTTGACGACGCGCACGCCCTGGCTGGCGGTCAGCTCACCGAATAGTTCGGTCAGGCGTCGGGTCAGGGGGCCGCTTTGGCCGGTGCCTATGGTCCGACCGTCGATCGCTGCGACCGGAACCAGCTCCCCCATCGTCCCCGTCGTGAAGAGCTCGTCCGCGGTGTACAGCTGCGGCAGCGACAGATCCGTCTCATCGGCGGCGATGCCGTTGGCCGCACACAGCTCCAGCACGGTGGCGCGTGTGATGCCTTCGGGACACGCGGCCGTCGTGGGCGTGCGAACGACACCATCCGCGACCGTGAACACGTGCGTCGCGTTCGTCTCGGCGACGAACCCCCTGATGTCGAGCATCACCGCGTCGTCGGCGCCTGCGACGTTCGCCTCGATCTTCGCGAGGATGGACTGGACCAGGTTGGCATGGTGGATCTTCGGATCGAGGCAGTCCGGCGGGAAGCGCCGGACACTCGAAGTGATCAACGTGATGGGGGCCGACCCGTAGACCGGCGGCTTGTGCTCGGCGAGGACGATCAACGTCGGGCCGGACTGGTTCAGTCGCGGGTCCATGCCGCTGGTGACCTTCACGCCGCGTGTCAGCGTCAGCCGGATGTGCACGCCGTCGCGCATGTCGTTGGCCGCGAGAGTGCGGCGGATCTCGTCGACGATCTCCTCGTCGCCGGGGATCTGGGAGAACGCGAGCGCGGCGGCCGAGCGGCGCAGCCTCACCAGGTGCTCGTGCAGCTTGAAGATGCGCCCGTCGTACAGCCGCAGCCCTTCCCACACGGCGTCGCCACCCTGCACGGACGAGTCGAACGGGCTGACACCCGCGGCATCGCGATGCACCAGCCGACCGTTGATGTTGACCTGAAGATCTCGGTTCGCCTCGAGGAATTGCTGCACGGCTTCTCCTGATCAGATGACGATGCGCTCTCGGTGCAACCGCTCGTAGTACGGAAGGCACTGCTCCAGCAGCGGCTCGAGACGCTGCGGAAAAGGCTCGCCCGGCGGCCGGTAAGCGGCGAACCCGGTGGACTGTGCGACCGCGTCGTACCACCAGCGTGCCCAGACCCCGTCGGTGTCGCGCAACCCCGGTGGCCACGAGAGCATCCGGCGGGTGAACGGCACCCGCAACCGGGCGCACAGTGCCCGCAGCACCGCAGCGGGCGCCGTCAGGACGTCGCGCGCGTCGATGACCGGGGGTGGGACAGCACCCGTCGACGCTTCGAAGATCTCGACCTGCTGCTCGAGCCCGGTGTCATCCAGCGTCGGCTCAGGCAGCACGCGCGCGAGCGACGTCAGCATCTCGCGCGGGTCGCGTATCAGGAACGCGTGGCTCATCCGGTCGAGCCACCCTCGGCCGATCTCCGGCAGCAGGTGGTGGGCCATGTGCTTCTGATAGAGCACCGTCGCACCGTCCGGCAACGGCGCCAGCAAACCTTCGATCACCTGCTCCCATCGTGTCGGCTGGCTGGCGATCACCTCCTCGCGCCCCGGATGCGCCAGACCCGTGTGCGACAGGTAATAGGCGTAGAACGGTTCGTCGACGACCACGGCGTCCTCGCGGTTGCCCCACGACCGCATCAGCGCTGTCGAGATGTTCCGCGGCCCGGACCACATCGCGATTCTCACCGGCGCGTCCGTCACGGCCCCACCTCCGACACAATCCGGCGCCCGCAGCGCGACCTACAGTACGCCGCATGTCGACGATGCTGATCCGAAACGGCCGCGTGCTGGATGTCGAGTCGGGCGACTACCTGACTTCCTCCAGGCTTCGCATCACCGACGGCGTCGTGGTCGAGATCGGCCCGTCGCTCACCGCCACGGGGGGCGACACGATCGACGCGGGTGACCGCGTCGTCATGCCCGGGCTGATCGACGCGCACGTCCACCCGATGCTCAGCTCACTGGACGTCGGCTCGCTGCGCGACCAGCCCGTGACCCTGCTGGCGCAGAAGGCGCGGATCGAGATGGAGCACATGCTGCGCCGGGGATTCACAACCGCCAGAGACGCGTGCGGCGGCGACCGGGGCCTGGCCGACGCGGTCGCGACGGGGCTGATCAACGGCCCGCGCCTGTTCGTGTCGGGTCGCGCGCTGTCGCAGACCGGCGGCCACGGCGACTCGCGCACCGCGTCCGACTTCTGCGCCGCCCACAGCGACGTCGCGGCGCGGATTGCGGACGGGGTGGCGGAGGTGCGGCGCGCCGCCCGGGAGGAGCTCAAGGCGGGGGCGGACCAGCTGAAGATCATGGCGTCGGGCGGTGTCGCCTCGCCGTCGGACGAGATCTGGACGCTGCAGTACACGGTTGAGGAGATGCGCGCGGTCGTCGAGGAGGCCGCCGCCCGCCGCACGTACGTCCTGGCACACGCGTACACCGCAGAGGCGATCACCCGGGCGGTCACCGCGGGCGTGCGGTCCATCGAGCACGGCAACCTGCTGGATGCCGACGCCGCGGCGCTGATGGCGGAACACAGCGTCTTCCTGGTTCCCACCCTGATCACGTACCAGAAGATCCACGAATTGGGCGGGCAGTTCGGAATGCCTGCGGGCCAGCGCCGCAAGGTGACCGACGTGATCGACGCCGGACTGGGCAGCCTGAAGCTGGCCCGGGACGCCGGTGTCGAGATCGGTTTCGGCTCCGACCTCCTCGGCGAACTGCAGGTTCACCAGAGCGGCGAGTTCCGCGTGCGCTCCCGGGTCGAGGAGCCGATCGAGACCATCCGCTCGGCCACGATCGTGAATGCGCAGCTGCTGGGGGTCGCGGGTGAGGTCGGCGTGCTCCGACCGGGTGCACAGGCTGACCTGTTGATCGTGGACGGCGATCCGCTCAGCGACGCCACGGAGTTGGCCGACCCGGATCGCATCGACCTTGTGCTGCGTGCCGGACAGGTGCGCTACGGCCGTTAGCGGGGCACACCGAAGTGGCGGCCCTGAATGGGACCGCCCCTTCTGCGAACTCGCCCCGACTACCGGGTGATCGTCACCTTTGCCTGGAACCGCAGGCGGCCCTATCCGTCTGCGGGACCGCGACGGGACGCTGCTAGTCTTCTGACTCCGGCGCGAGAATCAGGCGGGCCACCACGCCCGCGTGGTCGGACGGATACAGTCCGCCCGGTGTCTGGTCCTCGACCCGGTGGCCCACGCGGCGCTGCGTCCGGGCGTCGAAGGCACCGCGGTACAGCACGTAATCGATGCGCGTGGTCAACGCGCCGCCGGTCAGCGTCGCGTCGAAGCAGCACGTCGGTCCGGCGTCGCTGGTTGCGGCGGTCACCGCCGTGTCCCGGAAGCCGGCCGCGTGCAGCAGACTCATCGAGTCCGACGCCGGCGTCGCGTTGAGGTCGCCGACCAGCACGACCGGCAGCGGGGTGCTCAGCGGGCCGGCGGCCAGCTCGGCGATCTGCGCGGCGTTCACTCCGTCGTGGAAGGCCTCAGGGTGGGTGTTCACGAACCGGAAGGTCTGGCCGCGGTGCTTGACGTCGGCGGAGACCCAGCCGCGGAGGATGGGCGTCGTCTGCCCGGCGATGGGCAGGGGCAGCGACGTGGAGAAGTTCCCGGAGTCCGTGGCGAGCACCTTCAGCTGCGACGTCGGCACGTCGGCCCGGGCGATGATGACGTCGCGGTCGGTCAGCCGCAGGTCGAACGAGGTCGACGGGTCGCCGGTGACGTAGGGCAGCTCACCGTCGAAGTTCTCGACCGACTCGATGACGCGGTAGTGCGCGCCGCGCTCGGCGAGCTCGGCGAGCAGGATCTCCAGGAAGTCCAGGACAATATGCTCAGCGGCTTCCGACGAAAAGACGGTGCCCGTGCGGTAGGTGGTGACCTCCTGCAGGCCGACCAGCAGGGGACCGTTGTCGACGATCTCGTCGGCGAGCGCCTCCGCGCGCTGCGGAAAGTCGGTGTCCTGAACCTGCTGCCAGACAAGTCGAACCGCCTCCAGGACATCGTCGTCGGGCGGCGCGATCAGCGGTTCCAGGCTCGCGCCCAGGTACAGGTTGCGACTCATCACCGTGACCTGCCGGTCTTCGTTCAGGCTGCCGGTGGTTGCGCTCGCGACCGAGGCCGGCAGGACGAGCAGGATCGCGGTGATGACGGCGAAAAGGCGCCGGAAAGTGGGCATGCTGAGACTCCTGAACGGCGGTGGGGGACCCGCGGAGGCGAAGTGCCTCACTGTATTGACCCGCGGATGGGGTGCGCCATGGTCAGTTTGGGCTATTTGTCACCAGGCGGGGCCCCCCGCAGGCGACGGTGAGCTTCCACCAGGTCGGGCGGCGGCGGCTCGTCGACCGTCACGCGCTTGCCCGTCATTGGGTGGGCGAACGCCAGCCTGGTCGCATGCAGGGCGGGCCGCTGCAAGCCAAGGTCGCGCGCAACGGTCGACGAGGCACCGTAGGCGGCGTCACCCGAGACGGGGTGACCGACCGCCGCCATGTGCACTCGTACCTGGTGCGTGCGTCCGGTCTCAAGGCGCACCCGCAGTAACGACGCGCGCCCGAACGGCTCCTCGACGTCGTAGTGGGTCACTGCGGGTCGGCCGCGTGGCGACACGGTGAACTTGGTGCGCTTGCGGCCTGACCGCGCAATCGGCGCCTCCACCGTGGCGCGGGACGGCTGCGGCACGCCGTCCACGATCGCCCAGTAGCGGCGGTCCACGTCGTGGCGCCTGAAGGTCGCGACCAGCGACACCCGTGCCTGTTCCGACTTCGCCACGACCAGCAGGCCCGACGTGCCACGGTCCAGTCGGTGGACGACCCCGGGACGGTCGGCATCGTCCCCTGGCGCCAGCGTCATCCCCATCGCCTGAAGGGACTCGACAAGTGTCGGCGACCCCCGTGTGCCGGCGCCGCGGTGGACCACCAGACCGGCGGGCTTCGCCACGACCGCGAGGTCCTCATCCTCATACCGAACAGGTACAGGGGCCGGTGCCGGAACCTGGGTCTTGTCCGGTTCGGCCTCCACCGTGACTCGCTCGCCGACCTGCACCCGCCGCGACTTCGAACAGACGGCGCCGTCGACCCGGACCAGTCCCGCGTCCAGACGCTGCTGCACCCGACCGCGAGACTCGTCCAGCCACCGCGCCAGGAGCACGTCGACGCGTACGTCGTCGTCGGCGGGATCCACGACCCGCTCGAGCAGCATCGATCAGCGGCCGGGCGTGCCCGTATCCGGCCTGACAGAGTCGGCGGTGCTGCGGGCACGTTCCGCCTCGCGTTCCTCTCGTTCCATCACGGTCATCAGCAGCGCGATGGACATCGCGCCGGCCACGATTCCCATGTCGGCGATGTTGAAGATCGGCCACCACGTCAGGTCGAAGAAGTCCACGACCGCACCCGATGGGAATCCGGGTGCACGGAACAGGCGATCCATGACGTTGCCGACAGCGCCGCCGCACACCAGTCCGTAGGAGACCGCCAGTGACAACCGATCCGTTCGGGGCAGTGCGCGGATCACGAGGAACAGCACGACCGCGGTCACGACAACGAACAGTCCCGGCACCCCGGGGAACCCGAACGCGCCTCCGCTGTTGCGGATCACGTTGAGCTTGATGAATGCGAGGTCCACGACACGCCCCTCCGCCTCGAGGGCGTGGACCACGAGCACCTTCGTCGCCTGGTCGAGCAGCAGCCAGATCAGGCCGACACCCAGTGTCGTGATGGGGATCAACCAGCCCGGGTGGGACCGGGGGGTGGGCGTCTGCGGATGTGGGGCGGCGGTATCGCTGCTCCCTGCAGCGTGGCTCATCGGAACCGTTCGGCCTTACGGCGGCAGTCCAGGCAGTCCACCGCCTGCGGGAGCGCCTCGAGACGCTCGATGGCGATCGGTTCGCCGCAGTTGATGCACCGGCCGTAGAAACCGGCGTCCATGCGCTCCAGCGCGCGGTCGATCTGGATGACGGTCTGCCGAGCGTTCCGGGCGAGCGACATGGTGCGCTCACGTTCGAACGTCGCGGTACCTGTCTCGGCGTCGTCGTCGGAGCGTGGTTCCTTCCACGACTCGTCCGCGGCATCGGCTTCAAGGCTGGCCGCCTGAGCCAGCAGTTCGCTGCGCTCCTCCTCGAGTTGCTTGCGAAGGGACGCGATGAGCCGTTTGGTCGGCTTCTTGGGCTTTGCCGCGCGCTCAGACATGGGCGGCGAGTGTAGACGCGCGGCTACGATTCGCCACCCGTCCGCGCCCGAGAGGAAAGAAGGACCCTGGTGCCATTGCAGCCGGTCGAGCAGCAGCCCGACTTCCCGGAACTGGAGCGACGGGTCCTGGCGCGATGGCGGGACCGAAACGTGTTCCACCGGAGCCTGGAAACACGCGCTGACGGACCCCTGTTCAGCTTCTACGAGGGCCCACCGACCGCCAACGGGCGCCCGGGCGTCCACCACGTCGAGTCCCGGGCGTTCAAGGACGTCTTTCCGCGCTACCGCACGATGAAGGGCTACCGGGTCCCGCGGAAGGGGGGCTGGGACTGTCACGGGATCCCGGTCGAGATCGAGGTCGAGAAGACTCTCGGGTTCACCCGGAAGTCCGACATCGAGGCGTACGGTGTCGCCGCGTTCAACGCGAAGTGCCGCGAGTCGGTGCAGCAGTACGTGGACGACTGGAACCGGCTCACCGAGCGGATCGGGTTCTGGGTCGACCTCGACGACGCGTACTGGACCATGTCCACGTCTTACGTCGAGAGCGTGTGGTGGTCACTGAAGCAGCTGTGGGACGACGGCCTGATCTACCAGGGCCACCGGGTTGTCCCGTACTGCCCACGGTGCGGCACCGCGTTGTCCGACCACGAGGTCGCGCAGGGCTACGCCCGGACCGTCGACCCGTCGGTGTACGTCCGCCTTCCCGTGTCGGAAGGGCCGCTGGCGGAGCAGGGTGCATCGCTGCTCGTCTGGACCACCACGCCCTGGACGCTCATCTCGAACACGGCGGTCGCGATCGGCGAGGACATCAGCTACGTCGTCGCGCGGGCCGCCGGTGACGACTTTCCGGTCGTCATGGCGGCGGATCTGGTGGACACCGTGCTCGGCGAGGACGCGACGATCGAGGCCGACGTCAGCGTTGACGATCTGCGAGGCGTGCACTACCGGGCCCCCTTCACATACGTGCTCCCCGAGGAGCCGAACGAGGGCTGGTGGTCGGTGACCGTCGCCGACTTCGTCACGACGACCGACGGCACCGGGATCGTCCACATGGCGCCCGCCTTCGGTGAGGACGACATGCGCGTCGCCCGGGAGTACGACCTCCCGGTCATCAACCCTGTCGATCTCGAGGGGAACTTCGACCAGCGGGTGACCGCGTTCGCAGGGCAGTTCGTCAAGGCCGCCGACGCGGACATCATCGAAGCGTTGCGCGAGAAGGGCGTTCTGTTCAAAGCCGGCGAGTACACCCACACCTACCCGTTCTGCTGGCGCTGCAAGACACCGCTGCTGTACTACGCGAAGCCGTCCTGGTACATCGCGACGACGCAGCGCCGCGAGGCCCTCCTGCAGGCGAACGCGGGTGTGGACTGGCACCCGGAACACATCCGCGACGGACGCTACGGCGACTGGCTGGCCAACAACATCGACTGGTCGCTGTCGCGTGAGCGCTACTGGGGAACGCCGCTGCCGCTGTGGCGCTGCGGCACCGGTCACGTGACATGCGTCGGGTCGCGCGACGAACTGGGAAAGTTGGCGGACGCGGACCTGACAGAACTCGATCCCCACCGTCCGTACGTCGACGACGTCGTCTTCGGTTGTCCGGAGTGCGGCGAGGCGGCGCGGCGCGTTCCCGAGGTGATCGACGCCTGGTACGACTCCGGTTCGATGCCCTTCGCACAGTTCGGTTACCCGCACGCAGCGGGCAGCACCGAGCTGTTCCGTGAGCGGTTCCCCGCCGACTTCATCTGCGAGGCGATCGACCAGACCCGCGGCTGGTTCTACTCGTTGATGGCGGCCTCGACGCTGCTGTTCGAGGGCCAGAACAGCTACCGCACGGTGCTGTGCCTCGGGCACATCGTCGATGCCGACGGCCGCAAGATGTCGAAGTCGCTGGGCAACATTCTCGACCCGTGGGACCTCGTCGAGAGCAAGGGCGCCGACGCGCTGCGCTGGCTGCTGCTGACCGAGGGGTCGCCGTGGATCTCCCGCCGTGTAGGTACCGACCTGCTCGACGAGGTGACCCGCAAGTTCCTTCTGACCGTGTGGAACACCTACTACTTCTTCGTCACGTACGCCCGCATCGACGGATGGACACCCGACGAGTCGAACGCCGCGCCTGCCGGCCAGCGGCCGGTGATGGACCGCTGGATCCTGGCAGAGCTCGCCGACACGGTCAGCACCGTCGATTCCAGTCTGGACGGCTTCGACTCCACAGGCGCCGGGCGCGCGATCAGCGGGTTCGTCGACGATCTCTCGAACTGGTACGTCCGCCGCAGCCGGAGCCGGTTCTGGGCCGACGCCGGCGACGCCCGTGTGGCCGCCGACAAGGACGCGGCCTTCGCCACCCTCCACGAGTGCCTCGTCACCCTGTCGGCCCTGATGGCGCCGCTCACACCGTTCATCGCCGACGAGCTCTACGAGAACCTGGTGCTGCAGGTGGATACCGGCGCACCAGACAGTGTCCACCTGCTGGACTTCCCCACGCCGCACGCCGCCGCGGCCGACGACGAGTTGCGTGCCTCGATGACCGCCGCGCGGCGCATCGTGGAACTCGGGCGTCGTGCACGCAACGACTCGCGGGTCGGCGTCCGCCAGCCGCTCCAGCGTGCGCTGGTCACCCTGCCGGCTGACGAGCGCGCCGCCTGGAACGAGGTGGCGGACGTGGTGTCCTCTGAGCTCAACGTGAAGCAGATGGAGCTGGCGGAAGGCCGCGGCGGGACGGTGACCTATCGGCTCAAGCCCAACTTCCGAACGCTCGGCCCGACGTTCGGCAAGCGGACACCCGTGGTGGCGCGGTCCATCGCGGCCGCCGACGGCGCCACCGTCACCGCGGAACTCGCCGAGACAGGCGCGGCAACTGTCGATGTCGAGGGTGAAGCCGTCACCGTCACCGTCGAGCAGGTCCAAATCATCGAGGAATCGGAGACAGGATGGCAGTCGGCCACTGACGGGCCGTACGGAGTGGCGCTGGACCTGACGATCGACGACGCGCTGCGCCGGGAGGGCGTCGCCCGCGAGGCGGTCCGAGCGCTGAACGATCTGCGCAAGCGGCGAGGTCTGGCGCTGTCGGACCGGGTCACGCTGCGCATCCACGTGACGGGTGCTGCGGCGGAGGCCCTGCGGGCGCACGAGGCGACCATCAGGTCCGAGGTGCTCGCGGTCGACCTCATCATCGACGACGCGGCGCACGGACAACCTCCAGGCGAGACCGTCGAACTGAGCGACCGCGTGTCGCTGAAGGTCGGCATGGAGGTCGTACCGAGGTGAAACGCACCACTGCGGCCATCATGGCGAGCATGATCACCGGGGCTTCATTGCTTCGCGCGCGCCGCCACGCGTCAACCGGCGCGGTCGGCGTCGTCGGGACCCGGCTGCAGACCTGGATCCCCCCGGCGCCCCGTTCGGCCCTGACGCGCCTGGTGGCCGCGATGTGGGCGTCGCCGGTCACCCTCGCCGGACTGCTGGCCGGCGCAGGCTCCGCCACGCGACCACGGTTCGTCGACGGCATCGTGCTGTTCGCACCCGCACGCGGGATCACCGGCTTGCTCATCCGGCGACGCGGCTTTACCGCCGCAGGACTCGGCCACGTCGTGATCGCGCTGGAGGAGCCGTCGGCGTCGCTGCTGGCACACGAGCTGGCGCACGTGCGCCAGGCTGAACGGCTCGGGCCTTTCATGGCGCCGGCATACCTCGCCCTCCTGGCCGTCCACGGGTACCGGCACCACCCCATGGAGCGCGCGGCACGCCTCGCGGCCGAAAGGCACGCCACAAGACGCTGAGCCCGTCACCCGCGGCGCCGGCGCACCTTCTGGCCAGCCCGCACCTCATGGAGTACGTCCAAGTTCTGGCCGACCCAGTCGAGCAACCCCCGCTGAACGCCGGCGGCCCCCGCGGCCCCGCTACTGCGAGTGCAGCGCCGTGTGGATCCGGGCGGCGAGCGTCGGCGAGATGCCCTGTACCTCGGCGATCTTCTCCGGCGACGCCTCCCGTAAGTTCCCATATGTCCCGAAGTGCTGATGGATGGCGCGGCGCTTGGCCGGACCAACCCCGGCGATCGGTGACAGCGCCTGTTCGAATCGTGCGGCGTCGGCGACCGTCGTCTCCGCACCCGGTGTCGCCGCGACGCCGGTGGCACCACCGTGGTCGGCGGCCATGCCGCTGCCCGGGTCGGCCGGGGTGGAACTGCCGGCGCGCGCCGACGGCTTTGGCACCACGACGACGTCCTCGTCGACCGTCCGCGCTTGTTCTGCCTTCGTCTCGTCGGCGGGCGCAGACTCTGCCGGTGGCGGCTCTTCGGCGGTAGGAGCGGTAGGAGGTGGGACGACGCGCACGTCGCCGGTCTGGTCGTCATCCTGCCGCGCCCACGGCGACGTCTCGTCCGCCGGCACCGGTGCCGCGGGCATCCCCGTGCGAGTCGGCTCGTCGTCGCCCTGCAGCTTCCCGCCGGCCGCACCGGGCGCCACGTCCTCGTCGGGAGTCAGGACGGCGCTGCCGGCCGCTCCGCCTCTGTCAGCCGGGCCCCCCCATCCGGATGCGCCGGCGGCCCCGGATGCACCCGCCCACGAGGCCCCCTGTCCGTGGCCGCCCGACTGCAGTACGGGCTTACGGCTCGGTCGCGAACGCAGGACGCCAATGGTCAGCAGCACGCCGGCCAGCAGGCAGCAGGCGATCGAGGCATAGACCCATTCGATGTCCGCACGGTTGAACAAGCCGATCAGCAACGTGACGGCGGCTGCGATCACCAGCAGGAGGCTGGCGACGATCATGGGTTGCTCCTCGTTCGCGCTACGGCTCCGCCAGGCTCGACGCCCCTGTTCGCAACGCCGGGGGCGAATGGTATCCAACGGCCATCACGAATCGCCACCGCCCGACGCGGACCGATGCACGTCGGACACTCCCGCCAGCTGCGCCGCCACCTCCGGCGGAACCTCCGGCATCTCTCCCGCACGGTCCAGCGCGGCCAGCTGCTCAGCCACGGCGGCCCGCACCCGGTCCCGGTACTCGACGCGGAACCGCTGCAACTCGGCGACGGCGTGACGCACGTGCTCCAGCTCCCGCTCCGCGGCGGCCAGGATGTCCGCCGAGCGGGCTTCCGCCTCCTCCACCATGCGCGTGGCGCGTTCATCCGCTTCCGAGATGGTCGAGTTCGCCTTTGCAACCGCCTCGGCCACCGTTTCGTCGGCGGTGCGCTGGGCGGTGATCAAGGTGCGCTTGAGCAGGCGCTCCGCCTCCATCGACTCGGCAGCGTCCGTTTCGACCTGCCGCATCCGCTCGACGGCCGCGTCGCGCTCCCGGACGAGTTCCGTCAGGTCGGACGCCACGCGGTCGAGAAAGGAATCGACCTCGTCCTCGTCGTAGCCCTTGAACTTCTCGCGGAAGACTTGTGCTTCGATCTCCTCGGGTGTCAAGACCATGGTCGTCCTACCTCCGGTCCACATAGCAGACCCTGCAAGATGCGGATAGCGATGAACAAGATGATCGGCGAGAGGTCCAGCGCCATCATGCCGATCCGCACCGGGGGAATCGTCCCTCGTAGCGGCAACAGCAGCGGATCCGTCATCCCACGCACGAAACGCGCGACCGGCAGCAGCGGCTCGGGAAGAGCCGGAACCCACGAGAGGATGATGCGGACCAGCAGGATGACGAAGTAGATGTCCAGGAGCAGACAAAAGACCTGATGGATGAGATTCATGCGGCGGCGGCGCCCTCTAGGCCTGGTTGAAGAAGCCGCGCTCCGACAGCCGCCGACGCTCCTCGGTCGAGACGTCGACTCCGACCGGAGTCAGCAAGAAGACGCGGTCGCCGACCCGTTCGATGCGCCCGTCAAGACCGAAGATCAGACCCGAGGCGAAGTCCAGCAGCCGCTTGGCGACGCTCTCGCTCGCGCCGGCGAGGTTCATGATCGTCGGCACGCCGTTGCGGAAGTTCACGCCGACCTCTTCGACGTCGTTGAACGTCGTGGGGTTCGTGACGTGGACCTTCGAGCTGGGCACCGGCCGGACACCGCCCGGGGGCTCGTTGCGTGACGAGTCCTCCGGCGGCGACGCCATCGTCCGGGCCGGCGCAATGGTGCGTACGTTCGACCGTTCGTGCCGCGCCGGTTCCGCGACGGGACGCTCCCGTCGGGGAGCACCCAGGTCCTCCGGCGGGAGGTCGTAATCGTCGTCATACGGTTCCTCGACCAGGCCGAGGAACGTCAGCGTCCGCTGCCACATCGACGCCATTGGACTGTCTCTCCTTGTCGCGGTTACGTGCGACCCGCCGGCAGAGCCGACGACCGGTCGAACGATCCGCCCGCAGGCGGTTGCAGGTCGGGGTCAGGGCGAGGGCCGAAGATGGCCTCGCCGATTCGGACGATCGTGGCGCCCTCCTCGACCGCCACCTCGAAATCGTTGCTCATTCCCATGGACAGATGCTGCACCTCGGGAAAGTCCGAGCGCAGATCGTCACGCAAATGCCGCAGCCGCGCGAATGTGGGGCGCGGATCGACGCCCAGCTGCGGGATGGTCATAAGACCCTCGCAGGCCAGCCCCTGCATGTCGCGAACGGCGCGCACCAGGGCCGGAGCTTCGTCGAGCGTGCAGCCTGCTTTCGCCGGGTCGTCGCCGGCGTTGACCTGGACGAGAACGCGTTGCACGCGGTCTGCGTCGCACGCTCGGGCAGCGATGTCGCGTGCGAGTTCGATGCGGTCCACAGAGTGGACGAGCGACACGAGACCGACGACGTCGCGCACCTTGTTGCGCTGCAGACGCCCGACGAAGTGCCAGCGGACGCCGTGGACCTGTGGCGCCTTCTTGCGCAGCTCCTGCACCCGGTTCTCGGCGAAGTCCACCTGCCCTGCGCCCTGGGCGACGGTCACGGCCTCGGCCGGGAAGCCCTTGCTGACCGCGACCACGGCGACGGAGGCGGGGCTGCGCCCGGCACGGCGGGCGGCAGACGCGACGCGGTCACAGACGGCCTCAAGGCGGCCGGCTATGTCGGGGGCAGACGCTGGCGACGCCATCACGCCAATTCTAGGGACGATCTCAGCCCACCTCCGGGAGGTGCGGCGTCCGGCGACCTCCGCACGACCATCCCCGCCTGCCGGCCGTGAGGGGCGATGCCTTCGGTGGCAGCGCGGTGGCTGAAGAGCATTCCCGCGTGGCAGCGCGTGCAGCCGCCGGCATCCTCTACGCGGGCGACTCCAGCCGCCCGCAGCTGGGCGCGCACCGCCCCGGGGAGGTCCAGTGACGGTGTTCCCCACGAGGTCGTCGCGGTCGCGGCCGGATTGGTGGCTGCCACCTCGTCCGACAACTCTCCCGGCACCTCGTAGCAGCACGCGCCGATCGCGGGGCCGATCACCGCGACGACACGGCTGACGTCGTCCGACAGCCGGGCCGCGGCAGCCGGGACGACATCGTGCACGACACCGCCCCGGCCGGCGTGGGCGACACCGACCGCGCGGCCCGGATCGACGAGCACCACCGGCACGCAGTCGGCGACGAGCACGGCCAGCGCGAGGTCACGCGCCGACGTCACCAAGGCGTCGACCCCCGGTACGGCATCGGCGTGGACGAGGCCGCCACGTCCCGCGTCGGCGACGTCCACGGCTGCGACGTCGCCACCGTGGACCTGCTGCATGAACACCGCCCGCTCCAGCGACACGCCGAGCAACTTCAGAGCGGCTTGTCGCGCCACGACAGCGTCGCCGTCACCCACGATCAGCGACAGATTCGCGTCACCGTCGGCACCGAGGGACCGACCGGTGAAGACGATGCGGACCGCGGGGTCCTCGGGGATGGCGACCGTGACGGGCGTCGAGGCGTTCGACGGTCGCAGCGTGGCAGCGCGTGCCGCCGATGTCACCGCTTCAGGAACGACGGGATGTCGAGATCATCGTCGTCGTCGCCGCCGATCACCACGGGAGGCCGATCCGTCCGCGGACGGAAGACCTCGTCCTCCTCGTCCTCGTCGTCGAGCAGCGGCGAGGTCGCGGGTGCCGGTGCGGCGGGCTCGCGGCGTTCCAGCGGACGCAGGACGCCACCACGGCCGGCATGCTGCTGCGGCTGCAACGCTGCGGGCGTCTCCGTGAAACCGGCAGCGATGACCGTGACCTTCACCTCGTCGCCCAACGCGTCGTCGATGACCGCACCGAAGATGATGTTGGCGTCCGAGTCGGCGGCCTGGGCGATGATCTCGGCTGCCTCGTTGACCTCGTACAGACCGAGGTCGCTGCCGCCGGCGATCATCAGCAGCACGGCGCGTGCGCCTTCGATGGAGGCCTCGAGCAGCGGGGAGCTGACAGCCATCCGCGCCGCCTCGAGCGCGCGTTTCTCGCCGCGCGCCTTGCCGATGCCCATGAGGGCGCTGCCGGCGTCGCGCATCACGGTCGACACGTCGGCGAAGTCCGTGTTGATCAGGCCCGGTGTCGTGATCAGGTCCGTGATGCCGGACACGCCGGACAGCAGGACGTCGTCGGCGAGGCGGAACGCCTGCAGCACGGACGTCTCCTCGTCGGAGATTTCCAGCAGCCGGTCGTTGGGGATGACGATCAGTGTGTCGACGGATTCGCGCAGGTCCTCGATCCCCTTTTCCGCCTGGACGCTGCGGCGGCGGCCCTCGAAGGAGAACGGCCGCGTGACGACGCCGATGGTGAGCGCACCGAGCCCCTTGGCGATTTCGGCGACCACGGGGGCGCCGCCGGTGCCGGTACCACCGCCCTCGCCGGCCGTGACGAACACCATGTCGGCACCCTTGAGGACCTCCTCGATCTCATCGCGGTGCTCCTCGGCGGCCTTGCGGCCGACCTCAGGATCGCTGCCTGCGCCCAGACCTCTGGTCAGTTCACGGCCGACGTCGAGCTTCACGTCGGCGTCGGACATGAGCAGGGCCTGCGCGTCGGTGTTCACGGCGATGAATTCAACGCCTTTGAGCCCGGCCTCGATCATCCGGTTCGCGGCGTTGACTCCGCCGCCGCCGATGCCGACGACCTTGATGACCGCCAGATAGTTCTGCGGTGCCGCCACTGCGACTCCCTTCTGGTTCGCGGAGAACGACGCGCCCGGGGTCTACCCACCGGCGGAATTCGTCGTCCAGGGTTCTCTTACCCTCAACTAGAGGGTTATACTTATGTCAACCTGGTGTTGAAGGGACCATAAACGGGGCGTTGTTCTCCGTCAAGCAAGCGCGCCCGTCACGGGATCACCGTCGGGTTCCCCGGCACGCGCACGTCCACCTCCGAAGGCACACCCGCGCGAGCCTTGCGCATCTGCCCCAGCAGGGCGCGCAGGACGGTCAGCTGCTTGTCGACATCACCCGCGGCGCCCAGCCGGACCCAGGTCTTCTGCCCCTTGCGATACGTGTCGGGATCGGCGAGGCGGTGCAGGGCCAGGCGTACGCGCACGGTGCGCGCACCCACCGCCTCGACCGCCAGGAGTGCCGAGCGCACGTCGCGCGGCAGCGACTGATGCAGCGCGAGCGCGTTGCGTGCTGCCGGGTCGTCGATCCTCACGCCTGGAACGAGCACGGTGTCGATCGTCACGTCGATGTGGGGCAGCAGTCGATCGCGTGCCCTGGCGATGACCACCCCCTCCGAGTCGACCAGCCAATTGCCCGAGGCGGCGCGCAGGATCCCCACGGGGCGCCGCGGGACCACGTCGAGGACGACGGTCGACGGGGCGTCGCGGCGCACCTGCGCGCTGGCGACCCACGGCAGCGCACGGGTGCGCTCCACGGCGTCGTCGAGGTCGGCGGTCATGAGGTTCTGGCCGGTCCGGATCTGAGCGACGTCCTTGATCAGGCGCGCCTCGGGGCGCTCTACACCTTCGACTCGGACGGCGGTGATCGCGAACAACGGGGACCGGGTGATCCCCACGGCGCCGGCGGCCGCCAGGGCGAGCAGGACGACAGCGCCGAGCATCCGACGACGGCGGCGCACATGCTCGCGCTGCACCTCGATGCGCCGTTGCCGGATCCTTGCATCCATCGGCGGGCGGTGGGTGGTCCGGGTCGCCGTGCTCATGACACACCTCCCACATGGGTGGGATGATCGGAGGAGAATCCGACCGTCACGACCTCGGTCTGCAGTCGAACGCCGGACTGCCGCTCGACGGCGTCGGTGACCTCGTGTATGACGGCGTAGACGTCTGCGGCGCGAGCACCAGGGCCGACGGTGATGAAGTTGGCGTGGACACGGCTGACCTCCGCAGCGCCGACCCGGTGCCCCTTCATCCCCGCCGCCTCGATGAGCCTCCCCGCCGAGTCGCCTGGAGGGTTGCGGAAGACGCTCCCGCACGAGGGTTCGTTGATCGGCTGATGGTCGCGGCGCCACTGACGCATCTCGCTCATGTCGCCGGTCAGGGTGGCGTGCGACGCGCGATGAAGCCGCAGTCGCGCCCGGACCACCACGGCGTCCGACGGCAGTGTCGTCTGGCGATACGACATGTCCAGGTCCACCGCAGGGATGCACTCGGGCACACCCGTGGTCAGGCGGATGACCTCTGCCTCGACCAGGACGTCGCGCATCTGGCTGCCGTGGGCACCGGCATTCATGCGGACGGCTCCTCCCACGCTGCCGGGAATGGCGACACCGAACGCGAGCCCTCCCAGGTGCCATCCCGCGACGGTGTTCGCAAGGATCGGCATGGGCTCGGCACCACCGGCGAGTACCTCCACGGCGGCGCCCAGGCTGCCGCCGTCGGACCCGGCCCGTTCGGCGCCCCGAAACGCGCGCCCAAGGGCGACGGCGACCCCGGGCCACCCCCGGTCCGCGACCAACAGGTTCGAGCCGCGGCCGACGATCAACCACGGAACGCCGGATCGGCGGGAGATCTCCGCGACGGCGAGGAGGTCGTCGACTGATTCGGCACGCACGAGCGCCTGGGCGGGGCCACCGACCTTCAATGTCGTGTATCCCGCAAGCGGTTCGTCTGCCCGAACCTCACCGGACACCGCGGCGCTCAACTGCTCGACCAGCGCAGCCGTCATGCGTCCGCTCCCCCTTCGAGCACCTGTAGCAGCAGGGGGCCCACCTGGGTGACGTCTCCGGCGCCCAGTGTCAGAACCAGGTCGCCCTCGCCCACCATCTCGGCGACTGCCGCCGTGACGTCGAGTGTGTCCGCCACGTACTGTGTCGGGACTCCGGTCGCGGCTGCGGCGTCAGCGACGAGCTGGCCCGTGACCCCCGGCTCCGGCGCCTCACCGGCCGGGTAGACGTCGGTGACGACGGCCGCGTCCGCCCCGCCCAGTGCGCGGCCGAGTTCCTCCGCCAGCACCGCGGTCCGGGAGTACCGGTGGGGCTGGAACACCGCGACCAGCTTGCCCCGCAGCGCGGTCTGGCGGGCGGCCGCGATGGTCGCGACGATCTCGGTGGGATGGTGCGCGTAGTCGTCGACGACGGTCACACCGCGGGCGGTTCCCAGGCGCTCGAACCGCCGCTGGGCACCGCCGAACCGGGACAGCCCCTCCAACACCGCGTCGATGTCGGCACCGGCCCATGTCGCGGCGGCGACCGCGGCGACCGCGTTGAGCAGGTTGTGCAGCCCGGGGACACGCAGGATCAGTTCGGCGGGTGGAAGGCCCTCGCGAACCACGACACAGCGCGACGCACCCGTGTCCAGGGTGATCGCTGTCAACTGGAGGTCCGCGTCGGGCGTCTGGCCGTAGGTGACGACCGGGTCGTCGACCATTGCGGCGAGGTGACGTGCGCCGTTGTCGTCGGCGCAGATGATCGCCGGGGCGCCGGTCGTGCGCTGGGCCAGGAACCGCGCGAACGTGTCCAGGACCTCGTCAAGCTCTCTGTACACGTCGTGATGGTCCAACTCCACGTTGGTGACGATCGCGCAGTCCGGCGCGAACACGAGCAGCGAGCGGTCCGACTCGTCGGCCTCCGCCACGAAGATGTCGCCGAGGCCGTGGTGGGCACTGGCGCCTGAGCCGTGGATCATCCCACCGATCGCGAAGGAGGGGTCCAGCCCCGCCTGCTGCAGCGCGACGGTGACCATCGACGTCGTCGTCGTCTTGCCGTGCGTCCCTGCCACCAGCAGGCCGCGCCGGCCGCCAATCAACGCCGCCAGCAGCTCGGCCCGCCGGACGACCGGGATACCCCGTTCGCGCGCTGTTGCGACCTCGGGGTTCTCGGAGGGAACGGCGGTCGAGGTCACGACGAGGGCGGGACTGCCGACGTGCTCGGCGGCGTGCCCGATCGCCACGCGTGCGCCCATGGCTGCCAGCGCGGTCGCGGCGGGCCCGCCGCGAAGGTCGCTGCCAGTGACCGTATGGCCCCGCTGCAGCAGGATGGAGGCCAACGCGCTCATCCCCGCACCGCCGATGCCGACCAGGTGAATCGGCCGGTCGAGGTCCAGGGTCAGCTGCGGGGGCGCAGTCATCGTGCCGCCTTCCGCCGCTCGATCTGCTCGAGTACCAGGGCTGCCACCTGTCGCGCCGCGTCGGGGCGCCCGACGGTCCCGGCGGCTGCCGCCATGCGCGCCCGTCGCGCGTCGTCGCCCAGCAGCGGCTGTGCTTCGGCGACAAGGCGTTCGGCGTCGAGTTCACCGTCGGGGATCAGTACGGCACCACCGGCGTCGGCGACCCGCCGTGCGTTCGCGGTCTGGTGGTCACCGGTCGCGTGGGGGTACGGCACAAGGATGCTTGGCAGCCCGAGGACGGTCAGCTCCGCCAGGGTCGACGCGCCCGAGCGGCACACCACGACGTCGCTCACGGCATACGCGAGCTCCATGCGGTCAATGAAGTCGACACAGCGCACGACCAGCGCGTCGTCGTCGGTCAGCGCCGCCTTCCATGCGGCCGCGACCTCCTCGTAGTTGCCCCGCCCGGCGGCATGCAGGATCTGCAGGCGGGCGGAATCCGGCCACCGACCGGCGGAGTCGACCACTGCGGTGTTGATGCGCCGGGCCCCCTGGCTGCCGCCGAAGATCAGCAGCGTGCGACGCTCGAGCTGCAGGCCGAAATGCGCCAGCGCCTCGCTGCGGGTGCCGGCCACCGCCTGCGGGTCGAGGCCCGGGCGCACCGGGTTCCCCGTGACAACCGGGAGAACTCGTCCGAAGCGGCGGCCCGGGTGCGTGGTCGCCACTGCCGAGGCCCACCGGCCGGCCAGGCGGTTGGCCAGGCCCGGCACCGCATTCTGCTCGTGGACGATCAACGGGATGCGTGCGCGCCACGCGGCGATCGCAAGCGGGACGGACACGTACCCCCCGAACACGACCGCGGCGACCGCACGCCGGCTCCTGATGACGGCCAACGCCTGACGCGCCGCCCGCAGCACGACGACCGGGATGCGGGCGGTCGAGGGTGACAGCCGGCGCGCCAGCGGCAGCGTGTCCACCGGGTGTAGTGTCCATCCCGCCTCCGGCACCAGTCGTGACTCGACTCCACGCGCGGTGCCGATGAACTCCACGTCCACGACGCCGGTGTCGCGCAGCGCCGCCGCGACAGCGAGCGAGGGAAACACGTGTCCACCCGTACCCCCGCCGGCGATCAACACGGTGCCGCTCATCGGGCGCCCTCGCCCCGGGCCGTGCTGCCGTGGCGCGCCGCTCGGCTGATCGACAGCAGCATGCCGATGCCAAGCATCGTGAACACCAGGGACGACCCGCCGAAACTCACCAGCGGGAGCGTGACGCCGGTGACCGGCAGGAGCCCGACGACGGAACCGATGTTGATCGTCGCCTGCACCAGCAACCACCCTGTGATCGACGCGGCGAGCAGCCGGCCGAAGGGATCCGGCGCGTAACGCGCTGTCCTCGTTCCGCCGACCGCCAGCGCCGCGAACAACACGAGAATCGCCGTCGCACCCAGCAGGCCGGTTTCCTCGCCGATGATCGCGAAGATGTAGTCGGTGTGCGCGTTGGGGATGTACAGCCACTTGCCGCGCCCCTGACCAAGGCCCGCACCCGTCCACCCGCCCGAGGCAAGCGCGTAGTAGCCCTGCACCGTCTGGTACCCGAAGTTGCTGGCGTCCGACATGGGATCCAGCCACGCGAGGAACCGCCCACGTCGGTAGTCCGACGTGGCGACGCCGGCCAGCCCGAGCAACCCGAGCGCCGCGATCAGACCGGCCACGATCCTGCCGGGCAGCCCGGCTGCCAGCAGCACGATGCCCACGATCGCCGCGAGCAGCAGCGCGGTCTCGAGGTCGGGTTCGAGCATCACGAGCACCCCGACGACGCCCACCAGCGGCACCGCCGGGATCAGCAGTGCGTGGAGGTCGCCGCCGCGCAACCGCCGCCAGCGGCCGGCGAGGACGTGTGCCAGGTACAGCGGCACCGTGAGCTTGAGCATCTCCGTCGGCTGGAAGCGCAGTGGGCCCAACTCCAACCACCGGCGAGCGCCGTTGACTTCGACGCCGATGCCCGGGATGACGACGACCACGGCCGCGATCAGCGACACGGCCAGAAGACCTCGCGCGACGGGGCGCCACCGCCGATAGTCGGTGATCGCGGTCGCGACCAGCAACGGCAACCCGACCGCCGACCACAGCAGCTGCTTGCCGAAGATCCCGAAGGCGTTGCCCGTCTGCACCGTCGACTGCACGAACGACGCCGAGAACGTCATGACCAGCCCGGCGAGCAGCAACAGCGAGACGACCACGGCAACGGTGATGAACTCGGGAGTCGTGTCGCCGCCCACCTCGGGCCGCAGCGACACGGGACGCGAGGCACGTACGACGGCCGGGGGGCGGCGCCTGGACCGCGTGGCCCGGGCGTCAGCTGCCATGGCCGGCTCCTTGGGCGTATTCGGCGCCGAGGGTCTCGACCGCGGTGCGGAACACCTGCCCGCGTTCGGCGTAGTCGGTGAACTGGTCCATGGAAGCGCACGCCGGGGCGAGCAGCACAGTGTCGCCGGGCTCCGCCAGCCGTGCCGCAGCGGCGACCGCGGCATCCAGTCTCCCGGCCTCCACGGCGTGCACTCCGACACTGCGCGCGAGGTGCGCGATCGTGGGACCACTGGTACCGATCGTGACGGCGGCCTTGACGTGCCGGCGGATCAGCGGCGCGAGGGACGAGAACTCCAGGCGCTTGCCCAGGCCCCCGGCGATCCACACGACACGCTTCTCCGGGAAGGAGGCCAGCGCGGCAGCGGCGGCGTGCGGATTCGTCGCCTTGGAGTCGTCGACGTAGTGCACTCCCCCGACGCTCGCAACCGACTCCAGCCGGTGCCGGCCCGACTGGTACGCCCGCAGCGCCGGGACCAAGGCCGTGGCGTCCGCACCGGCTGCGACCGCGCCGGCCACTGCGGCACACACGTTCGCCACGTTGTGCGGCTCCGACACCGACAACTCCGTGACCGACACGACCGCGGATCGCAAGCCCTCACGACGCACGACGAGGGTTCCGTCCTCGACCCCGACCTGTCCGTCCGCGGGCGCGCCGAGCGTGAACTCCAACCTTGCGGCGGGCGGCGGGTGGGCCGCGACCACGTCGCGGGCACCGGCGTCGTCCGCGTTGTACACCGCAGTGTCACCCGGCTGCTGCCGTGCCCACAGCCGCCCCTTGGCAGCCCGGTACGCACGCATGCTGCCGTGCCAGTCCAGGTGGTCCGGCGCGACGTTGAGCAGCACCGCAACCCGTGG
>WHTG01000287.1 GCA_009377835.1 Nitriliruptorales bacterium | reverse complement strand
TCAAACGGGAGGTGCTGCCCGAGCACGTCGCCGCCGCCGTGTTCGTGCTCACCGCCGGCGAGCTGTCCCACACGACCGGGCTGCACATCCCGGTCGACGCCGGTGTCGCCGCGGCGTTCCTGCGCTGATGGGCACCACGGTGCGGGCCGCCGCCGTCGACCTGGGCGCCACCAGCGGCCGGGTGATGGCGGCGACGGTCGGGCCAGGCCGGCTCACTCTGGACGAGGTGAACCGGTTCGCCTCCGGCGCGATCCGGGTCGCGCACCGCGACGGGTCCAGCCTCCACACCGACATCCTGGGCCTGCACCGCGAGGTCCTGGCAGGGATCGCGGCCGCGCACCGCCAGGCCCCGGTCGACGCCATCGGGATCGACTCGTGGGCGGTCGACTACGGCCTTCTCGACGAATCCGGCGCGCTGCTGGGGAACCCGGTGCATTACCGGGACGCACGCACCGACGGGATGGCAGAGCGAGTCTCCGCGCGGGTGTCCGATCGCGAGCTGTACGACGTCACCGGGGTGCAGCAGCTGGCGTTCAACACCCTCTACCAGCTCGTGTCCGAAGTGGACACCGCAAGGCTGCGGGCCGCGGACACGCTGCTCATGCTGCCGGACCTGCTGGCGTACTGGTTCACCGGCGAGATCGGGGCGGAACGCACCAACGCGTCCACCACGCAGCTCTACGACGTACGCGCCAGGGCATGGGCGATCGAACTCGCGGAACGGGTGGGGATCCCGCCCCGGCTGTTTCCACCGCTGCGATCGCCCGGCGAGGTGCTCGGCACTCTGCTGCCGGACGTCGCCGCCGACCACGGGCTACCGCGGCTACCGGTCATCGCGGTCGGCTCGCACGACACCGCCTCCGCGTTCGTGGCCGTGCCCGCCGAGCCCGGCGCGAACGCGGCGTACCTGTCTTCCGGGACCTGGTCGCTGGTCGGCGTCGAGCTGGAGGAACCGGTGCTGTCCGACGCCGCGCTGGCGGCGAACTTCACCAACGAGACGGGTGTCGACGGCACCATCCGGTTCCTGCGCAACGTGATGGGCCTGTGGGTGCTGTCCGAAACCCTGCGCGCCTGGCGGGCACAAGGCGAGGGACTCGAGATGGCCGCCGTGCTGTCCGCGGCCGCGCAGGTGCCGCCACTGCGCGCGGTGATGGACATCGACGCGCCCGAGTTCCTGCCACCCGGCGACATGGCCGCCCGCATCGGCAACGCCTGTCGCGCCGCCGGGAACGCCGCGCCCGCCACCCAGGCCGAGACCGTCCGCTGCATTCTCGACAGCCTCGCACTGGCCTACCGGCGGGCCGTCCGGCAGGTCGCCGAGCTGTCCGGCCACCCGGTCGACGTGGTGCACGTCGTCGGCGGTGGCGCCCGCAACGCGCTGTTATGTCAGCTGACCGCCGACGCCTGTGGCGTCGGAGTGATCGCCGGGCCGGTCGAGGCGACCGCGCTCGGCAACGCGCTGGCCCAGGCCCGCGCCCTCGGCGCAGGCCTGCCCGACCTCGCGGCCATGCGCGCCCTGGTCCGCGCCACCCACGACGTGCGCCGCTACGAGCCCACCGGTAACCCGGCCGTATGGGACGAGGCGGAGGCCCGGGTGCATGCGAACACGCCGAGACCGGTGGCTTGAGGGCAAGTTGATCACGCCTCCTGGGCTTGTGACCAAATCATGTCTGCTTTACGTAATTCTCCGAACAACAGCCCCAGGAGGCGTGATCATCGCGCCGACGCTCAGGGCAGGAGCCCCTGCTGGCGGGCGGCGTTGATGGTGTGGATGCGGGAGTTGACGCCGAGCTTGCGCATGGTGTTGCGCAGGTAACTCTTGACGGTCTCCGGCCGGAGTCCGAGCTCGGCGGCGGCTTCGGCGTTGGTGTGGCCGAGGGCGACGCAGGAGAGGACGTCGAGTTCGCGCGCGGTGAGTGCGACGGCCGGCGGAGGCGAGTCGTCTGTCGCGTCGCTCGTCGCCGCGGTCAGTGTGTCGCACGCGGCACTGATGCTGCGGCGGAGCGCGTCGTCGTCGATCTGGTGCAGGATCGAGCGGAGCGCGCCGTGGGCCTGCCGGATGGCCTGCTCGGCGCTGGTGGCTGAGCTGGGCTTTCGCGGTGGAGTCCCGGCCTCGCGCATCAGCTCCTGAACGCGCCGGGCGGCTTCTTCGCGGACGGCGATGTCCTGCTCCAGGTCACGTGCGACGTCGATGGTGGCGCCGACTGCGCGCTCGCCGATCCGCAGGCCGTCGCGTGTTCCGGCGTAGAGCACGCCACGCAGCTCGCGGCGGACCAGCACCGGGGTGGCGACCAGGGAGACGATGCGTTCGGCCCGCACGATGCGGTCGTAGTGGTGGCTGATCGCCTTCGCGTGCTGGTAGTCGTTGACCATGGCCGGCCGCCGGAGCGCCAGGGTCTTGCCGCCGAGCCCGGCGCCCGCGGGCACCACCAGCCCGTGCAGCAGCCGTGTCGCGAGGCCGTTCAGCTCACTGATCCGCAGCTCTGACCCCGCCATCGCGCCCCCGAACGCGAGGGGGAGACCCGTGCTCCGCCGCAGCGCTCCGAGGGCGCAACGGATCTCGGTGAGGTCGGTTTCCTCCGTCGCCGCCATCGAAGTCGCCTCGGCATCCGTTGCCTGGTCTCACCCCCGTCCGGGGGTGCCGCGTGAGCGTGTTCTGCCCGATCGTACAAGACGGCCAGCACGCACTGGTCCCGAAAAGCACAGGTAGACAAGGTGGAGGACCCGCGATGACGACGCCCGACGAGCGCGCGCTGCAACTGCTCACCAGCTACGACGCGGCGGACGCGTGCGCCGCGAACTTGCTCTGTGACCGGCACCCCGCCGAGGCGATCGCGTTCACCATCGTCGAGGAGGACCTGTCGAGCCGGGACCTGACCTTCGGCGAGGTGCGTGAGGCGTCGGGGCGGTTCGCCGCCGCGCTGGCCGAGTTCGGCGTGGGTGCGGGCGACCGGGTCGCGACGTTGCTGGGCAAGTCTGCCGAGCTGGTGGTGTCGGTGCTGGCGAT
>WHTG01000284.1 GCA_009377835.1 Nitriliruptorales bacterium | reverse complement strand
GTGCCTTGAACGTCTCGACCATGCACACGCAGGCGACGCGGTCGTCGCCGTAACGGTCGAGCAGGTCGCGGTAGATGTCCTCGCGGCGGGCGGACTCAACATCGATGTCGATGTCGGGCAGCTCGTCGCGGTACGGGTTGGCGAACCGCTCGAACACCAGGTCGTGAGCGATGGGGTCGACGTCGGAGATCCTCAGCGCGTAGGTGACGAGGCTCCCGGCGGCCGACCCCCGGCACGCCGCGATGATCCCCTTCTCGCGGATGCGGTCGACGATTTCGGCGACGGTCAGGAAGTACGGCGCAAGACCCAGCTTCATGATCATCGCGAGCTCGCGCTCCAACAGGTCGCGGTGCACCGCACCGGGCGCCGCGTACCGCTGCCGGACGCCGGCCTCGCACCGACCCCGCAGTTCGGCGTCGGCCTGGAGGCCGTCCGCGGTGACGAAGTCCGGCACCCGCAGCTGGCCCAGGCCAAGTTCGACGTGGCACTGCTCGGCGGCCCACGCGGCGTTGATGATGGCATCCGGCCGTTCGGCGAAGACGCGCGTCATCTGCTCGGGGGTCTTCAGGTAGCCCTCCGAGTTGCGGCGGTTGGCGTGACGCAACGACACCGGCACCTGCTGCCGCACCGCGTCGACGACGTCGGCGACGCGCGCGTCCGACGGTGACAGGTACCGCGGCGCCTGGTGCGCGACCGCTCGCAGCCCCAACCGGTCCGCCAGCGTGAACCGTTCCCGCGCTCGCGTGTCGTCGCCGGGCGCCAGGTGGTGTGTCACACCGACGAGCACCGACGACTGTCCGACCAGATCCATCCACCGCCGCGTCTCGGCAGCGGCGGCGTCATGTCGGCCGGCGTCCAGCAGCCGCCCCACCGGCGAGTCGTCGCCGAGCAAGACGAACATCCCATCCGGACGACGCTCCAACTGCTCCCATGCCAGGTGCGGCGACCCTCGTTCCGACTCCAGGTGGGCGTTGGTGACGGTACGGCAGAGATTCGCGTAGCCGGCCTGTGTCCGCGCGATCAGCGTCACGCGTGCCGTGTCGTCCCCCAGCCATCCCGCCCCCGATCCGGGGCCCTTGCGGCCGTGGGTTCGCGCACGATGGTCGTCCCATCCGGGGCGGCTGGTTGGTTCCAGAGCCATGTCCGCACCGACGATGAGCCCAAGGCCCACCACCTGGCAGGCCTGCGCGAGCCGCACGATGCCATACAGGCCGTCACGGTCGGCGACCCCAATTGCGCCCATCCCCCGCTGCGCCGCCCCAACAGCCAATTCCCTGGGCCGTATGACGCCGTCACGCAGCGAGTAGCTCGACTTCGCTGCGAGGTGGACGAACGACATCCTGCTTCCTTCCCCAGGTCCAGCCGGTGAGGGAAGGGGAACACCGAACACACGTTCGTCCAGTGTACACATCTGTTCGCCGTCCGAGAAGTCGCACGAACGGGTTCGGCACGTCCCGACCGGGGTACGCCGTCGCCAAGCAACCAGAAAGGACACGCCGTGACCGAGCACAGAGGCGAAGAATTCAAGGGCCGCGCGAAGGAAGCGGGCGGTGACCTGACCGGCGACCGTGACCTCAAGCGCGAGGGCAAGATCGACCAGAGCAGCGCGAAGGCCAAGGACAAGATCAGCGACGTCGCCAACAAGGTGAAGGACGCCGTCACCCGCGACAGCCACGACAGCGACCGCTGACACCAAGACGACGACGAGGCGGGGCCTTGCTGCCCCGCCCTCGTCGTCCTCAGCCACCTACCCACGCACGAGAATCAGCAGCAGGGCGGCGAAGGAGAACACCACGGTGACGGCGCCGACCGCCGCCACCATGCCCGCCGAGCCGCCGGACTCGGGTGTTGCAGAGCGGCGCAGGCGCCCGTAGCGCCGGTACGCCAGCACGATCAACGCTCCACCCACCACCATCGCGGCAACACCCGGCGCGTGACGAACGTCGGTGTACGGGGGACCGGCGGCACGTACGAACAGTCCACCGGCAACCATCAAGCCCAGACCGGTGCGGTCCCATGCCAGAGCCGTGCGTTCCTGCCGCAGCGCGACTCGTCGCTCGTCCTCCGGCGGCCGCCGAGTGGTCACCGCGCGCCGCCGAACACCAGGAGGAACACGGCGACGGCCGAGACCACGCCGACCCCCACCGCCATGAACACGGGGAGCTTCGGCGGGGGCAGCGGCAGATCGTTCCGCATGGCGTCTTCGTTACGTGCCCATCTGACGACGCTGGTTGCCGCCAGCGCCAGCCCCAGGAACACGAGCAGCGCTCCCAGCGCCTGCCGCGCCCACCCCGGTGACAGGTCGGGGAGCAGCTGTGCGACGACGAGCCCGCCGCCGACCAGTGCGAGGGCCGTCCTGATCCAGGCGAGAAAGGTTCGCTCGTTGGCGAAGGAGAACCGGTAGTCCGGATCATGGCCCACGTCACGCCTGGGCGTCAGCGACCACCATCTGCGTCCCAAAACGAGCGGCCCCATCTTCGTCGGCGTCCTCGTCGTGAGGTTACGTGTACCGCCGTTCGCCCGGAAGGCGCGGGTCACGCCTGGCAGACTCCCGCACATGGAGGGCGCGAACATCTACGCGCCCGGCGCGGTCCTCAGCACGACGGGCGGCCATGGCGACATCCATGCCTTCCCGGTGGAGTGGGTCACCCACTACGGGCACGGCGGCGGGGCACTGTACCTGGCAGACGGGGTTCCAGAGTGTCTGCGAGCCGTCCGGGCGCAGCTGCGGCTGGGCGCGAAGGTGATCAAGGTATGTGCGTCGGGCGGTGTGCTCAGTGAACTCGACGACCCGATCCACCAGCAGTTCTCGGAGGAGGAGCTGCGGGCCATCGTCGCGGAGGGCGGGACGCGCGGACCCGGTTCATCATCGAACGCCTCGTCGAGTTTGGGGAGGACGGCCGCGTTCCGGACTACGCGATGCGCAAGATAGAACCCACTGGAGGACATCGACGTGCTCGCGGGACCGGACGACATAACCGGAGTGTGGAGGGGCGAAGTGCGGGTGAAGCACGCGCCCTGAGG
>WHTG01000076.1 GCA_009377835.1 Nitriliruptorales bacterium | reverse complement strand
GCTGATCTATGCGACCTCCACGGGGTGGGGTCAGCTGGCTTCGTACGAGCTCTGGAAAGGGGCGGAAGGCCGGGCGTCAAGCTAGAAGCGGCGTAACCCGCGGACGGGTCCGAATGGATTCGCCGCCGGCGCGACGTTGTCGGGGGCGGTGCTCCGCGCGCTACTAGAGGTGGTCGAGCGCGATGCGTTCCTGGTCTCGTGGAGTCACCGACTTGCGGGCATACGCAGCGACGCAGGGACGGTGCCTGACGAGGAGACCCGCGATGTGGCCAGCGCCTACGCTCGGCGTGACGGCCGGATCGACGTGCACCGGCTGCCCGTCGACACTGTCGCGACGGTCGTGCTCGCTGCCGGCTGGAGCCGTGAGCCACCGGCCGTCGTGATCGGCCTCGGCGCCGATCTCGACCCGGTCGTTGCCGCTCGTCGAGCAGTGGGCGAGGTCGCCCAGGTCCGTCCCGCGTTACGCATGCGTCTTCGGCAACCCGGGACCGCTGCCCGTCTCGAGGAGCTCGTCGCCGACCCTTCCCGCGTTGCTGCCCTTGAGGACCACGACCTGCTCTACGCCGACGCGGAGACGGCCACGGCCGGCCTCACTCACCTCCTTTCGGCCCCAACACAACCATGGGACGTCGCCCCGGCCGAGAACATGACGGAGGGCGCCGCTCTCGAGCGACTCACCGGGTCGCTCGCCGATGTTGCCGGAGATGTCCTCTACGTCGATGTCACCTCTGGGGACGTGGCACGCCTGGGAGTGCGGGTGGCGCGGGGCATAATTCCTGGCTTCCTGCCGATCCATTTCGGTGCGGCCGAAGCGCGCCTTGGGGGAGAGCGACTGTATCGGCTGCCCAGCGATCTCGGTCTGCGAGCGGGCCCCGCCCGCCGCGACGAGCTCAACCTCGCCCCCCACCCGCTGGCCTGACCGTCACCCGATGGCAGCCGAACCGCCCCCGTTCCGCGTCGGTCAGCCCCTGGCCTGGACCTTCCACCGTGGCACGGCCCGCTGGGTATTCAACACGATCGCGGTGGAATCGCCCCCGCCGTTGCCGGGGCGGGAGCAGCCGGACGCTCCGTGGACGCCGCTCCCGCCGGGAGTCAACTCCGAGGTGGGACTGTCGGAGCTGCTGAAGCGACGGGTCTCCTGCCGGGCGTTCACGTCCGAGGCCCTGACACTTCCGGCCATTGCGACCCTGTTGCGCAGCGCATACGGCGTGCTGGGAAGCAGCGTCGGCGGTGACGTCGCGTTGTTCGATCGGGCGGTGCCGTCGGCCGGAGGGTTGTACCCGCTCGAGGTCAGTCTCCTGGTCCGGGCTGTCGATGGACTCTCCTCCGGTGTCCACCACTACGTGCCGGGCGCCGACGGGCTCGAGCAGTTGCGACGCGACCCCCTCCCGCATCAGCTCATTTCGTACCTCTTCATGGGTCAGCCATGGGTGGCGCAGGCAGCGGTCGTCGTCGTCCTCAGCGGCGCCACCGGCCGAACCCTGGTCAAGTACGGCGATCGCGGATATCGCTACCTGCTACTCGAAGCGGGTCACGCCGCGCAGAACGTCGTGCTTACTGCGACTGCTCTCGGGCTTGGTGCCGTATGCCTCGGAGGTTTCTACGACGACGAGCTCGCGACCCTTCTGCTCCTGGACATCGAACGGGAGATTCCGCTGTACGCAATGGCGGTCGGGGTGCCCACGACCCAGGATCGAATGGGCCAACGCGCCCTTCCGCTGGGAAGTGAATGAGACTGCTCTTTGAGCGCACCCCGCAGTGCGTCGCACAGACTGCGGCGGGCCAGTCGATTTTCAGAAGCGGCGGAGGGGGCGGAGGAGATCCCGAACGATGCTTCGCCCGTAGTCGGTGCTCGGGGCCCATCTGCCTCCCAGCTCCTGGACGGTGGGCGCGACGCCGTGAATTGAGTCGAACGCCCGGGGGTCGCCAACCTCTTTGGCCTTCGCCGTCGAGATCGCACCCGCGTACAGCGCCAGATGGGCGCAGTGGGCCAGCGTCCCCGCGTCCCAGTCGGCGAATCGCTGGTGCGCCGCGGGATCATTGTTGTCCCCACCGGCTGTTGTCTTGAGTCCACACGAGTTATGGAAGGAGGCGTCGATCACGCCGCCGAACTTCCCGAAACCCGTCTCCTTGGCGGCCTGCGCCACGAAGACCGCCGGGTCGATTCCAAGCTTCCGTGCGTGACGCCACCCGGCATCGATGATGTCGTGGAAGACGTCGGCGCACTGCTTGGAGTTCGCCCATGCGTGGGCGCGCCGCTTCGTGGCCGTGGGCTTGGCCGCAGCGATGGCGACGCCCCGCCTGACCGGCGGCTTGTTGGTGACCCCGAGAAAGGCACAGCGCGCCTCGGCGATCGCCTCGCCCACCTCGTCCAGGGCGTCCTTCCTGCGGATCGCCCGACGATCGGCCGCGCTGTCGAGGAAGGCCACCTCGATAATGGCCGCAGGCATGGCGGTGGCTTTGAGGAATCCGAAGGCACTGGTGACGAACAGTCCCCGGTCACGGCGCACCGGGATGCGGAGGACCTTCGCAATGCCGGCGGCGATCGCTCGGCAGGCCGCCTTGTTGGCCTCCGAAGTACCGGGGTGGACCAGAACCTCGACGCCGGTGCCGCCTCCCGCGTTGAAGTGGACCTCATCCGCGTACTTGACGCGGAACTCGTTGGCTCGACGCGCGGATCCAACGAAATTGGGGTCGTGGCCCGCCCCGGAATGGCCCTCGTCGACGACCTTCACACCACTTCTGCGCATCGCGTCCGAGTACGCGTCGACGACGGAGACGGCAAGATCATGCTCCACGAGACCTCGCGAGACGGCCCCGGGATCGAAGGTTCCGTTGGGTTTGATTCCGTGGCCCACACCGATGTACGCGTCCATTCCCACCATGACCTCCCACCGACTTGCTGCTCGTCAGGACGAAATCGGCCCGCAACTCCCCCAGTAGAGGGATGGCATCGTTGAGTATGCTCGCAGCCGTCAAGTGACCGGTTCGTCCCGGTCGCGTCGCGGGCGGTGTGCTGAGGTGATCCGGGTCGGGACGACCCGCTGGCGGGGCAGCGCGAACAGGAGGACGGCATGGTCCAGCAATTGCCCATCGTCTACGTCCGGGGATTCGCCGGGACGACGGCCGGCATAGACGCAGCGGTGGAGAATCCCTTCTACGGCTTCAACGATGGTTCCACCCACGTGCGCGTGGGCGGCTCGGGAGATCCGCTGTTCTACCAGTTCGAAAGCCCGTTGCTGCGGCTCATGATCGATCATGATTACCAGCTCATCGTCAAGGGTGATCAGAAGGCATGGCTGCTGGGCCAGCAGGACGGCGAGGTTGACCCGGCGACCATCTGGATCCACCGCTTCTACGACGTCTCGGCCTCGACGTTCGGAGAGAAACCACAGGCCTTCACCCCCGAGAAGGCGGCGGAGAACCTGCTTGATCTGATCGAGCTGCTGCAACGCAAGACGCGAGCGCCTCGGGTCCACCTTGTCGCACATTCGATGGGTGGTCTGATCTGCCGCAGCCTGATCCAGAAGATCATTCCGGAGCGTCAGAAGACCACCCGCAAGAACGCCACCGACTACGTCGAACGCTTCTTTACGTATGCGACGCCGCACGGCGGCATCGAGTTTGACGTCGGCTTCGGGGTGCTCGAGCGGCTGCGTGACACCTTTGGGATAGGCGGCGGAGAGATCTTCGGTCCCCGCCGAATGTACGAGTACCTCACGCCCGGCAAGGCTGGATCGCCGCCGCCGAAATGGCGACCCCAGGACGTGCCTGACGAGGTCTTCCCCAAGCACCGGATCTTCTCGCTGATCGGCACCAACCCCGCCGACTATGGCGTCGCCCGTGGGCTGTCCTCCAAGGCCGTCGGTGCCAAGAGCGACGGACTCGTGCAGATCGAGAATGCCTACATCCCGGGCGCAAAGTTCGCGTACGTACACCGCAGTCACAGCGGTCGCTACGGCATCGTCAACTCTGAGGAGGGTTACCAGAACCTGCGCCGCTTCCTGTTCGGCGGTCTTGAGGTGCAAGCCGAAATCGTGCGTCTACAGTTACCGCATTCGGACGATCCGGGAGTCGTCTGGCAGGCGGAGACCGAACTGGCAGTTCGGGGCCTCCCCATCCTGATGCACCAGCAGGTCGCGGCTCACCACTGCCCCATCAACGTCGAGTTGCCGGCTGGCACCGCCGACAACCCCGTCCCGCTGATCACCACATTCCTCCTCGCCGATCCGCACTCACGACCCGACGAGGGCGACCCGGCCCGCTATACCTTGCACCTGCGCGTCCTGTCGTTGCGAGAGCAACGTCGCGGCATCTTCGACTTCGACAACCATCTCGAGCAGACAGCCGACTTCGACGACGTCCTCATCGTGGACGTGGGCACGGCGGACGGCCGCCTGGCCGCCTGGGCGCGGTGGAACTCCCAGTTGCCGATGCCCCTGCGGGACTACCGGCCATCCGGCAAACCGCTCGAGGATGAAGACCAGGCAGCCGGAATCTGGATCACACACGTGCCGCTACCCGAATCCGCACGAGCATTTCTGGGGCAAAATGCAGCCGTACGCCTCACGGTGTTCGACCGCGACCAAGCAGGCCTGGCAGGGCTACGCAGCGCCGGCGCCACGGCCCCACACAGTCCGACCCGGCCGATATCCGCTGCGCGGCCACAACCGACGGGAAACCTGCTCACCCGCACCATCCGGCGCGTATTCGGTCGCCGATAGCGGTCCGGCATGTGCGCGGGTCGGCAGGGCCGTTCCCTGTGCCGCCGTGCGAAGCGGACTCTTCGGTGCATGGTCGAGGAGTCCGCGAAGGAAGCGGGCGACCTCCCCTGGCCCCCGACCGTCCCGCCTGCGCCTCCGCCGTCGTGTTGTAGTTCGTGTGGTGGCGCAGCGCGAGGTCCTCGATCGTCACACCGACATCGTCGAGTCGCCGCACGACCTCGGGCAGTACGCCGCTGCCAGACGTGACGGGGACGCTGACGCGTGCCTCGTCCTCCTCGAGCAGCGGATCGCCGAGGAACGACAGCGCCTCGGCGGCGTGCCGGGCCTGGTCACGGTCCGCGACGTGGACGTCGATGCGGTCGCCGCCGACCCGCGCCTTCAACTGGTCGGAGGTTCCCTCGGCGATGAGGGCGCCGTGGTCGATCACCATGATGCGGTTGGCCAGCATGTCGGCCTCCTCCAGGTACTGCGTGGTCAACAGCAGCGTCGTCCCGTCCGAGACCAGGTCACGGATGGTGACCCACAGCAGCTTCCGGCTCCGCGGGTCCAGCCCGGTCGTGGGCTCGTCGAGGAACAGCACCGCGGGCAAGCTCACCGACGAGCTGGCCCAGCAGGGTGCCGGCGGAGGATGCTTTACGGACGTCTCACCCGCTTGACCACGCTGCTGGGCCCGCGGCATTAGCATCTGCCGCAGGTGACCGAGGAGGGTTCGTGCGACGCGCCAAGATCGTGGCCACGCTCGGCCCGGCGCTGGACGAGCGCGACAAGCTGCGCGCCGCCGTCGAGGCCGGCATCGACGTCGTGCGACTGAACTTCTCGCACGGAGATCACGACACCCATGCGAAGCGCCTCGAGACGGTGCACGAGTGCGCCAGTCGGCTCGGTCGCGGTGTGGGCAGCATCGCGGACCTGCAGGGTCCGAAGATCCGGCTGGGCACGCTGCCCGACGGCGGGATAGACGTCGAAACCGGCTCGGAGGTGTACCTGCTGCCGGGACGTGAACACCTGGAGGACTACGACAGCGGCGGCCACGTGGCGCTGCCGGTCGCGTACGACTACCTCGCGCACGACCTCCAACCGGGGTCGCTGGTCCTCATCGACGACGGGTCTCTGCGCCTTGTCGTGTCACGCAAGGATGACGAAGGCGTCTGGGCGCGCGTCGTCGCCGGCGGGATCGCCAAGAGCAAGAAGGGCGTCAATCTCCCCGGTGTGGCGGTGTCCGCACCAAGCCTGACCGAGAAGGACGTCGCCGACCTGAAGTTCGCCGTCGAACTGGGCGTCGACTGGATAGCGCTGTCGTTCGTGCGCCATGCCGATGACGTGGTCGACGCGCGCAATCGCATCGCCGGCCTCGGCGGCGAGGCACCGCTCATCTCCAAGATGGAACGGCCGGAATCGATCGAGAACATGCTGGACGTCGTCGCCGTGTCAGATGCACTGATGGTGGCGCGCGGGGATCTCGGCGTCGAGATCGGTCCCGAGCGGGTACCCGCGATCCAGAAGGCGATCATTGCCGAGGCCAATGCCGAGGGGAAGCCCGTCATCACGGCGACCGAGATGCTCGAAAGCATGATCAACTCGCCGCGAGCGACCCGCGCCGAGGCCTCGGACGTCGCCAACGCCGTCTTCGACGGAACCGATGCGCTGATGCTGTCCGGCGAGACGGCGGCGGGGAAGTACCCCGTGGAAGCGGTGCGCACCATGGCACGGATCATCGAAGTGGCCGAAGCATCGCCGCATCTGGTCGACCCACAGCCACCCTCGCATTCGGAGCGGTCGATCGGACGGATCGTCGCGCAGGCGGCATGCCAGGTCGCCGCGGACGTCAAAGCCACGGCGATCGTCGTGTACTCGATCTCGGGAGCGTCGATCCAACTGGTGAGCAAGTACCGGCCGGCGATGCCATTGGTGGGCCTGACGCCGCGGGAGGCAACGGTGCAGCGCACGGCGCTGATGTGGGGGACCGAGGCGATGATGGTGCCGATGAAGGGCCAGAGCACCGACCTCATATCGGCGGCGGAGCGGATCCTGGTCGACGGCCACTGGGCGCAGCACGGCGACCGCGTCGTGCTGGTGTCGGGCACACCGGGCGGGCAGGGGGGGACGAACCGGATCATGGTCCACCGCGTCGGTGATCCGGTGGGCAGCTGATGCCACGACTGCTCATCGTCGGCGGCGACGCCGCCGGCATGAGTGCGGCGACGCACGTCAAGCGGGCGTGCCCCGACGTCGACGTGGTCGTCGTCGAACGCGGTTCGTACACCTCCTACGCCATGTGCGGCATTCCGTACTACGTGGCCGGCGAGGTGGACGAACCGGCGCAGCTGGTGGCCAAAGCGCCGGAGGAATTCGCGTCCATGGGCATCACCGTGCATCTGCGCACGGAGGCTGTGGACGTCGACCCCGAGGGCCGCATGGTAGGTGTCATCGGTCTCGACGACGGTGAGGAGCGCAGCGAGCCGTACGATCAGCTGCTGCTCGCCACGGGTGCCCACCCGGTGCCGCAGCCCATCCCGGGAATGGCGGAATATGGCAACGTCGTGCACACCCTCGACGAGGGGGAGCGGCTCCGCCGCCATCTCGACACCGTCGCGACGAAGCAGGCCGTTGTCGTCGGCGCCGGATACATCGGCATGGAGATCGCGGAGAGTCTTGTCCGCCGCGGCATCAAGGCCACGTTGCTCGACCGCAGCCCGCAGGTCATGCGGTCCCTGGATCCGGACATGGCCGCGCACGTCGAGAGGGCGCTGATCGAATTCGGGGTCGACGTGCGCCTGGACGAGCGGATGACCGAAATCCGCGGCACGGACGGCGTCTGCACCGAGGTGGTGACGGACAAGGGGACGTTCGAGGCACAGGCGGTGATCATGGGGCTGGGCGGAAAGCCCAATCTGGAGCTGGCCGAAAAGGCCGGCTGCGAGATCGGGCCGTCCGGGGGTCTGGTGGTGGATCCCCAGATGCGGACGACCGTCGCCGGCGTGTGGGCCGCGGGAGACTGCGTGGAGTCGGTTGATGTCGTCGCAGGGCTTCGGCGCAACGTCCAACTGGGGACGCACGCCAACAAGCAGGGCAAGATCGCCGGCTACAACCTTGCCGCGGTGCTCTCCGGCAACCAACCGTCCGCCGCATTTCCAGGCGTGGTCGGTACCGCCGTGACAAAGGTCTGCAACTGGCAGATCGCGCGGACCGGGCTCCTGGAGAGCGACGCACTGGAAGCCGGCGTCGAGTACGAGGTGGTCAGCTTCGAAGGCAATGCCCGCGCCGGGTACATGGACGACCCGGGTCGTGTGTACGTGAAGATGATGGCCGGGCGCCCCACCGGCCGTGTGCTCGGCGCGCAGATGGTGGGCACAGGCAACGTGGCCAAACGTATCGACGTCGCCGCGACCTGGTGCCATCTCGGCGTCACGGTGCAGGAGGCGCAGCTGCTCGACCTGTCGTACGCGCCGCCGTTCGGCGGGGTGTGGGACCTGCTGCAGGTGGGCGCCCGCAAGCTCGTCGCGAAACTCGGGCTGCAACCCCTCCTGTGAGGCCGGGTGCCTCAGCGGCACTCGCTGCAGATGCCGAAGATGTCGGCGCGGTGACCGGTCACTTCGAAACCGTGGCGGTCAGCGGCATGGTGCACCCAATCCTCGACCTCGGCGGCGGACAGCTCCTCGACCTTGTTGCAGGTCTCGCACACCAGATGATGGTGGTGCACGGTGCCGCAGCGGCGGAATGCCTGCTCGCTGTCGCGTGTGAATACGTCCAGCAGACCTGCATCCGCCAGCGCCGTCAGCGTGCGGTAGACCGTCGTCAAGCCGATCGACGCGCCGGCGCCGCGCAGCTCGGCATGCAGGTCCTGGGCCGTCACCGCGTCGGGACGATCACGCAGCGATTGCAGCACGCTCAACCGTTGTCTCGTCGGACGCAGCCCGGCGTCGCGCAGCGCCTGAGCCACCGGTCGAACAGTCATCGCGCGCCTCCGGCCGAGGCGGCCCTGAGGCGCCGGCGGATCCCTGCGACGGTTGCCGCGGCGGCGTACCAGATGATCGCCGTCAGAACGATCGAGGAGCCGGGCGTCGCGTCCGCGTAGGTCGCGGCGACCAGGCCGATGACCGCGCTGGCCGCCCCGATGGCTGCCGCGATGATCATGGTCTGTCGGTAGCTGGACGCGATCTGTGCCGCCGCCGCGACCGGGACGATCATCATGGCCGACACCAGCAGCAGCCCGATGGCATACATCCCGCCCACCACGACGAAGGCCACGACCAGCATCAGCGTCAGCACCAGGGCATCCGTGCGGAGGCCGCTGACACGGGCAGCCTCCTCGTCGAACGCGATCGCCACCAGCGGCCCGTACAGCGCCACGACCACGAGCAGGACCAGCGTCGACAGAGCGACAACTGCCGCGACCGATCCCCAGGTGAGATTGAGGGGGCTGCCGAAGAGGAATCCGAGCACGCTGTTCACCCCGCTGCCGGAGCGGGCCGCGAACAGATACCCGAGCGCGATGCCGCCGTAGAACACCAGGGCCAGCGACAGGTCCCCGGCCAGGCCGCTGCGCTGCATTCGGAACAGCACAACTGCCGCGATCACTGTGAGGAGCAGCGCACCCAGCAGTGGCGCTGCGCCGACCAGGAAGGCCAACCCGACGCCGGCGAAGGCGACGTGCCCCATACCGTCACCAGTCAGGCTCTGGTGTCGCTGCACGACGAAGGCCCCGACCAGCGGCGCTACGCCACACACGACCAGGCACGCCACCAGGGCCTTCTGCATGAATCCCAGTGTCAGAAGGTCCACGTCAGGACTCCGGTTCGGGTACAGCGGCGGCGTGGTGCTGGTCCGTCAGCAGCGCTTCGACGAGGCGCCCGTCGACGACTTCGACGACGTGGTGCGCCAATTCGTTGAACCCCTCGGGGTCGTGGCTGATGTACGCGACCGCAACCTGCTCGACCTCGACGAGGTGCTCAAGCGCCTCACGCAGTGCCTTCCGGGCGTCCGCGTCCACGCCCGTCGTCGGCTCGTCGAGCACCAGTAGCCGGGGTGCCGTCACGAGCGCACGGGCGATGAGCGCCCGTTGCTGCTGGCCACCCGACAAGCGGTTGATCGGGCTGGAGCGGATGCCAGTCAGCCCCATGATCTCCACGACGTGCTCGATGCGGTCGCGGTGAGCCGCCGTCGGACGGCGCAGCAATCCCAGATGCCCAGCCAGTCCGCTGCGCACGACCTCGTCCACGCTGACCGGCAGGGTCAGTCTCGCGGCCGCGCGCTGGGGGACATAGCCGAGCTTGTGCCACTCGTGGAAGTCGTGGATGGCGGTGCCGAACAGCCGCACGGTGCCCGACGCAGGGCGCAGCAGGCCCACCCCGAGCTTCATCAGGGTGGTCTTGCCGGATCCGTTGGCACCCACGATGGCGTAGAACTCGCCGGGATGGATCGCGAGGGACACCTCACGCAACACAGCGGTGCGCCCGAAGCCGAACGTCACGCGGTCGAACGCGAGCGCCGCGATGTCGTTCACGGGCCGCACGCAGCTGCCTGGACAACGGCATCAGCCTGCTCTCGCAGCAGCTGCGGGAGTGCCTTGTCCGCCTGCTCGGCGTCGACGATGTCCAGGGAGTAGATCTCGACCAGATCCACCCCCGCCTCGCGTGCGACCACCTCGGCGTCGGTGCGGCCCTCCACCGGTTCGGTCAAGACGGCGGGCAGCTGCCGCTCCCGGATCTCAGCGGCCAGTCTCGCGATGTCGGCGGGCGACGCCTCACTATGACCGTCGGCACCGGAGATTCCCTCCTGCTCCAGGCCGTGTGGCTCGAGGAGGTAGCCGTAGGCCTCGTGGCTGACAATGACGTGGTCATGCCTGCACGACCTCAGCAGCTGCTCGATGTCGCCGGCCAGCGACTCCATCTCGGCGGTGACATCTCGCGCGGCGTCGCGGTACGCCGTGGCATTGGCGGGGTCAGCCTCCGCGGCATTCTCCCCGACAGCAGTCGCGACCTTCGCCATCAGCCGGGCATCGAACCAGAAGTGGGGATCGATCGCGCCGTCCTCGGCGCGGCCGGCTTCGCCGTCATGCGCACCCTCTTCGTCGTCGTGCCCGTCACCCAATTCGCGCATGGCCTCGTGGCCGACCACGTCGACGACACTGACCACCGCCCCCCCTGCCTGGTCGACGGCCGCCTCCACCTGCGGCTGGAAGCCGATGTCGCCCACGTACGCGACGAGATCCGCGCGCTCCAGCAGGCCGCGCTGTTGCGGCGACAATTCCTGGTCGTGAGGATCCTGTCCCTGCGCCGCGAGTGACACGACCTCGGCGTGCGGGGCGATCTCCCCGATGACCCACGCCAGGGGATACACGGTGGCCACCGCGGTGAACGGGTCCCCCGCCCGCGACGGGGCGCAGCCGCTCGACGCCAGCACGGCGACGGCCAACAGAGCGGCAACACGTTGCATGCCGCGAGCCTACATGCTCTTGACAATCATTATCAACTGGCGCCACCGGGCTCGCAGTCATTGGGATGAGCGTCGTATCAACCAGCTCAGCCTGTCGGAAGGCCCGGCACGAAGTGACGCCTCACCCTGGGGCGGCGTCCACCCTGCCCAGGTCTTCCGGCTGCGCGCCACGAACACGCCGCAGCAGTGCCACCAGCGTCGCCTTCTCGTCCGCCGTGAGGTCGGCGAACACGGCGTTCTGCTCGCTGTAATGGATGTCGAAGTGTGACTCCAGCAGCGCCAGCCCCTCGTCGGTGAGACGCACGAGGACGCGGCGGCGGTCTTCGGGGTGCGGGTCGCGTTCGATCAGCCGCTTCGCCTGCAGGGTGTCGAGCAGACCGGTGACCGAGGGTCGAGAGATGAGCAGACGTTGGGCGAGCTGGCACGGTTCAAGGACCCGGTCTTGGGTGTTGTGCAGCGCCATCAGCACGTTGAACGCGCTGGGCGAGAGACCAAGGGGCCGCAGCTCCTCGGCCTGCGCGTTCAACACGGCGTTGAAGGCACGGAACAGCCACACGAGCGTCTGGACGTTGATGACGTGGCACTCGTCGTGCGTGGCCTCCTGGTAAGCCAGCCGCTGCAGCTCGACTGGGTGGGTGTCGGGGGCAACATGGCCGCGCGGGCGAAGCAGGTTCGTCGCCACCATGGGTGCGCCTTTCCGGTCGCTGGCTCCCGGGCAGGTTACCGACCTCGCCGCTGAGGGGGTTGATCCGGTACGACTTTGCCGGCGATGAGGTCGGCGGCGTGGATCCGCACCGTCGCCCCGTCTTTTCGCTCGACGAGCAGTTCGTCATCGACCCAGGAACGCAGGTATCCGACGGTGTCGGTCGCCGACGGTGCGGCCCCGTGAAGTCGGCTGCGCAGGCTGACCCGCCGCCCGACGTCCGCGGGGGTGATCCGCACCACCAGCCGAGCTCTCATGGGCACAAGGGTGCCATCGCGCGGTGACGCGGCCACTCGTTGATCTCGGGATAGGTCACAACGCCTTCGCAGGGTATTCTGCGCTCGCAATCGCATACCGCGGCCCCGGCCGCCCAAGGAGCGCATCGATGACCTACACCATCGCAGAGCCCTGCATCGACGTGAAGGACAAGGCCTGCGTCGAGGAATGCCCGGTCGACTGCATCTACGAGGGCGAGCGGATGCTGTACATCCAGCCCGACGAGTGCGTCGACTGCGGCGCCTGCGAGCCGGCGTGCCCGGTGGAGGCCATCTTTTACGAGGACGACGTGCCGGACGAGTGGAAAGAGTTCACTCCCGTCAACGCCGAGTTCTTCAATGACGACGTGACCGGACTGGGATCTCCTGGCGGGGCCGCAAAGGTCGGCGCCGTCGCCAAGGACCACCCGAAGGTGGCCAGCTGGGCGTAATGCTCAGCTTCAAGCCCCCGTGTCAGCGGGGCTTGAAGCTGCCGTGCGGACTGCTCGCCGTCCGTAGGCGAGGCGCGGGCCCTCGACCTGGTGGTCGAGCACCGCGAGGACGGCGTGGGCCGCGCCGTTGCCCTAGCGTTTGACGTGCTCCTCGATGAACTCGACGATCGCCTGCTCATCGACGCCCGTGCAGCGCTGCAGCACGCCCCACCCGGTGAGCACCACCGCTCCCGGCTCCAGCTTGGTGTATCGCGTGAGGGCGACCTGACCGTCAAAGTGCTCCGTGAGGAAGTCGCTGAGTGACGCCAGCTCTTCCGCGGGCAGCTGCCGGAACGAGACGACGATGCCGCCTAGTTCCAGCACCGTCACCTGCTGCGGCTCCGACAGCGGCTTGGAATCCGGTGCGACCTCGATCGGGACATCCCCCGAGACATGCCATCCGGATGTCGGCGGTGTCGAGTTGTACGGCACCGGCGGCTCCTGGTCGCCGACGAGATGACCTTCCCCCTGGATCGCCACCTTCTCGACCGGGTCGCACCCCACCTCGGCGACAGGTTCGGTCTCCGGCGGTGCCGAAGGTGCCGTCTCGGTCACCGGGCCCGTCGGCGCCGCGACAGCCGATGGTCCGGAGCCGGGCGGCGCTGCCGTCCGCTCGGGGGTGCACGACACGCCCAGCGCGGCGGTCAGCAGCAGCGGCATGATGCGCACCGCACCACGGTAGCGGCAGTCCAGGCGCCAGCGGTCAGCCACTGAAGCGAGGGGGCTGACGATCAAACCCCGCCACCTCCAGCCGGACTGTCCGGCGGAAGGCCCGCGACGTCATGTCAATGTGCGCTCACCGGGATGGCCGCGCCCGACACGGGCCACGCGTCAGCACTGGCGAGCCACGCGATCACCTTGCCCAGCGCCCGCGGCGGGAGCCACCGCGAATGGTCAGCGTCGGGCATTGCGGCGCGGTTCGCGGGCGTGTCGATGATGTCGGGAACAACGGCGTTCGCGGTGCGCCCTGTCCCGCGCAGTTCCTCCGCGAGCGTCGCCACCAGCGAGAGCACACCCCCCTTCGCCGCGCTGTAGGCGGCCTGCCCGGCGGCGGGAACCAGCGCAGTCCTGGATCCCACCAGAACGATGCGCCCGCCGGCGCCGCCCATGTGGCGCAGACCCTCAGCCGCCACGACCGCCGCCGTTCGCAGGTTGAGCGTCAGCATCCGGTCCAGCAGCGACATGTCGTGGATCTCGTCGACGTTCGTGCCGCCTGCCCATCCTCCAACCAGAGAGCACGCCAGCCACAGTGGCCCCCAGTCCGCGCGCAGGACGTCGAGCAACGCGGCAACCTGATCCAGGCTGCTGCAGTCGCACTGGGACAACCGCAGCCGCCCGTCACGGATCGCCTCGCCGTGCTCGCCCCGCAGCCGCTCGGCCTCGGACTCGACGACCCACGGGACACAGACCCGTTCCCCACCCTCCAGGAGGATAGCGGTAACGGCGCTTCCCAGCGCACCGGAGCCGCCGGCGACCAGGGCCGTTCGCGGGCGTTCGTGGTCGTACTGCACCGTCTCGCTCCTGACGTCTGCTCGGCCGCCACTTTAGGCTCCTAGTCATCCACCGCCCGTCGGGGGCCACCGGGCTGCGGCCTCATCATGGCGGCGCGCCAGCGGCGGATGCCCACCCTCGGGATCTGTCGTGGCAGGCGCTGGACGAAGTCGTCTCGCCATTCACCGTGGCGGCACGGGCCGACGACGGCGTTGTCGAGGCCATCGAGCACGATGGGTCGTGGGAGTGCTCGGTGTCCCACCTT
>WHTG01000298.1 GCA_009377835.1 Nitriliruptorales bacterium | reverse complement strand
CGCTCACCCAGAAACAGCACTGCGGCGTCGACGGCGATCGCGCCGAGGATCATCATGATGAGCACCCCGGCGGGCATCAGCAGGAGCGCCGTGCCGGCCTCGGCGCTGTCGCGGTCACGAGACACAGCGGGCCTCACCTGGAACGCCGCTGCGGAGCGGATCGACCAGCTCGGACGCCGTCGACCGCACTACGAACGTGCCCATGTGACGGATCCAGGGCAGTCGCACCGCGGGGACGGCATACGCCACGGTCGCCCGCACCCGCGCGCAGCGCGCGAACCTTCCGTCGAATGTCACTGCCGGATCCCGTGCCGTGCGACCCGCCGTGCGCAGCGTCCGGACCGCGGCGGCGCGACCGACAGAATCGGCGTCGAGGTGCGCCGGTGCCTCGACGTAGGCGCGGACGGCTTCACGCGCCGCGCCGGCGACGGCGAGTTTGGCGTCGACGACCCCCCAGGCGTTGGCGATGATCAGCGTGCCGATGACGAAGACCAGCACGCCGAACGGCAGGGCCTCGACGCCGCCGACGGCGCCGTCGTCTCCGCCCATCAGCAGCCCTCGCATCGCACCTGCTCTCGTCGCACGGTGATGCTGCGCTGAATGGACGCCGCCCCCAGCGCGCGGCTGACAGCCTCCGGTACGAGTGCGGGGCTGACGGCCTCGACCTCCACGGTGACCGATGTCGGTCGCACGGCGACGTCAAAGCGCGACACTCGCCCGGCGAACGACCCCAGAACCGCCAACCCGTGATCCGCTGCTGCGTCGGCGGTCACGTCGCCCGCGCCGGACGCAAGTCGCGCAGCGTCGAACGCAGCGGCGTTGACGAAGGAGGCCGCCACCAGGTGCAGCAGAATCTGCGTCGCGAACAACACGAAGAACAGGAACACACCGACACCGGAGAGCGTGGAGACGAGTCCCGCGCCGGACTCCGAGTGCACCAGCCGTTATCCGCCGATCGAGTTGACCGCGCTGCCTGCCTTGGACGCGGCGCCGTCGAAGATGCCGCGGAACGCGACCCACATCGCGGCCCCTAGCAGCGCGACGACCAGGACCGCGATTCAACCCGGGTCGCTCGGTCATCTGTATCCGGATGCCAAGAAGGAAACAGCCGCCACCGACCCCAACGAGACGTAGGCGACGCCGGCCCGACCTTCCGTCTCGAGTGTGGCGACGTCGAAGCCGACCGCGGCCAGGATGCCGCGCACTGTCGGGGCTGGGCCCTGAAACTCGACGGCCACCGCAGGGCGCTGGGTGGCACGTTCCGCCAATGCCTCGCTGAACGTCGTGTCCAGGGGTCCGGCGCGATGGTCCGCTGCGCCGGCGGCCACCACTGCGGCATCGGGCAGCACCACCGACGCCGCCGCCAGTCGCACGTACGTCGTCGCCCTGCCCGTGCCGACGGCGCAGAAGTCCTGCCCCACGGCGAGGACCGTTCCGGTGTACGCCTCGCCGTTCGTCGTGCGGATCGTCGTGACATGCCGCGCCTCCGAGGCATTGAGGAGAACGCCGGTCAGGCGTGCATCGGCCTGCGCTTGCTGGCGCAGCCACCGTCGCCGGCTGCGCTGGGCCGCCGCCTGCTCACCGTGGGCCTCGTCGAGCAGCGACGCGAGCTCCCGGTCGGTGACAGGTGGCTCGTCGGGCATCAGGTCACTGTACGGATTCCAACGCCCCCGCATGTGTGGGAGAACGTGTGTTCGGGTAGTACCCGGGCATGAGCGAGCCGCTGAACATCAAGCAGACGGACCGGCCGCCGGGGAACGCGCGCAAGCACCCGGAGAACTGGGTCACCGCTGACGAGCCGATGACCGGTGCCCAGGCGTCGTACCTGCAGACCCTCGCTGAGGAGGCGGATGAGCCCGTCGCGGCTGACCTCACCAAGGCGGAGGCATCGAAGAGAATCGACGAACTGCAGGAGAAGACCGGCCGCGGGTAGAGCCAGCCCGCCGTCACCCAACCAACTCGTCGATCGCGGCGTCCAGGCCGGCGACCCCCAGCGCCCCGAACGTCGTCTTCGAGGTCCCCGACTCCCCGTCGACGAACACCCACGCCGGCTGGCCGCCGATCCGGTTTGCGTCCCACACCGCACCGTCGACGTCGGCGACATGGTCGATGTGATCCAGCTGGTGACGGGCGACGAACTCGGCCATGGCCGGGATCTCGCCGCGGCCCGCGACGCCGACGATCGTCACCTCATCTGCTCTTCGTCGCGCCACCTGCGCGACCCCCGGCGCCTCCCGGTTGCATGACGTTCACCACGGTGCCCAGAACCACAGCACGACGTCGCGTCCCGCGAGTTCGCCGCCGTTGAGTTGTCCGCCGTCCACAAGATCGGCGGTGAACTGCAGCCCCGGAGGAACGGCGGCGGATTGTGCGCCGCCGCCGCCGGTCGGGCGGGCGGCGAGTTCACCCCGCGGGGCGCAGGCGGTCGCGGCCAGGAGGCACAGGGCGAGTGCGCTGACGGCCAATCGCGGCATGGACCCAACCTAGCCGCCGGCCTGGGACCATCCACCCCTCCGCCGCGCAAATTCGAATCTGTTTCTGACTGGAGACAAATCCAAAGTTCCGTCGCGTGACGCGATTCCGGCTCCCAGGTTT
>WHTG01000313.1 GCA_009377835.1 Nitriliruptorales bacterium | reverse complement strand
GCTACGCACCACGTTGCCGCGACGGAATGACGGCCTACGGAGACCCGCCCCTGGTAACCCATAGTGGCATTGGCCGTGGCGTGTGGCGGCTGGCCGGAGGCAGACGCAGGGGCCGGTGCAGTCATCTATCCCGCGCCTGGATGTGGCAGAGTCACCGCGCCAGACCATGAGGTCCCCCAAGCGAGCACGCACGTGATCCATGAATCGCAGCAGCCAGCGCTTGACCCGACAGCCCTGCGCCTTGGGGCGCTGGGTGTGATCGTCGGCAGTGTCGCGGTGTTCGGCTTCCGGCTCGCGCACGGCGACCTGCCGGCGGCTGACCCCCCGGCCGCATTGCAGTTCATCACGGGCCACCCTGCCTACGCCGGTGTGCACCTAGGCGCCATCCTCGGTGTGCTCGTGTGGACGTGTGGCATCGTCACTCTCGCCGTGACCTTCACACACGGTCTGGCAGGGGCCCTTGCGCGATGGGGTGCAGCGAGCGTGCTCGTGGGCGCCGCCATCTTCATCACCGACTTCTCCATCGACGGGGTCGCCGGGCAAGACCTCGCCGCGGCGTGGGCGACCGCCTCCCCAGCGGGGCGAGCGGTACTGGAGCTCGCGTACCAAACCGCGGCAACGATCCTGCGCGGCACGTCGCTTGCCTCGATCGTGATCCTGTGGGGGTTGCCGCTCGTGCTGTTTGGCCGCGCGCTGGTGCTCGAGGGCTACCCGGCGTGGCTGGGGTGGACGGGCCTGGCGTCCGGCGTCGCAACGATCATTGGTGCGAGCGCGTTGCTGCTCCAGCGCGACCTGTTCCCCGGTGTCCTCGTCTACGGCCTGCTGGTCTCGGTCGTCCAGCTGTGGAGCGTCGCGCTGGGCAGCATGATGTGGCGCCGGTCAGGCGCGGCAGACTCGACAGCAGGACCGTGACGGATGCTGGTCTGCGGCCGGTACGGCCAGGTGCGTTTCAGTGTCACGTCCAGCGCCGCGGGCCTGACGAAACGCGCGTGACCGGCAGCACGATCCGTTGTCGGTCGGCACGCGTTCGACGGCAACGTCGCGGTCGGCGAACCAGGCGTACCAGGCGCACAGCGACGTGCTGTTCGCATCGGAGCGGCGCGGGCTGGCGCCGGCGTGGCCCGACCAGGGGCCGGCGAGGGACATCCTCAAGCGCCACATCGGCTCTGTGGTGCGGGCGTTGGCTGCCGGCGGCGACGCGTCGTTGGAGGAGACGGCGTACCGGGACCGGGCGGCGTGGGTGCTGGATGCCGAGATCCGCGTCAACCTGGTCGTGCGCGACGACTCCCCTGACCACCTGTCGGTCACCGTCGATCAGGAGACGGGCTTGCCCGTGCGCCCGACGGGACCGCATCCGCCGCGCTGCGTGGACCCCCTCGCGACCGGTGAGGGGTACGTCGACGAGCCGGAGACGGTGACGTTCTCGGCCCGTGCGTTGGAAGGACACAGCGGCGCGCTGCTGATCGATCCGCTCGCGATCCCCCACGTGTGGACCGTCACCGACGACCTCGTCGTCACCGTCTCCGGCGACCTGACACCAGCGGAACTCGTCGACGTTGCCGAGTCGATCCAGCAGTCTGAATGAGTCACCGGAAAGAAACGGAAAGAAGTGGAACCTCAGCGGGTCGTCGTGCGTGTCGAGTGGCCGGTGACACCGACGGCAGGTGGAGGGCGAGCGTGACAGGCGGGCGCGGCACGGGCGAGCGCGACACCGAGTTCTCGGCGTTCTACCGCCGCGAGCGTGACGGGATCGCGCGAGCCCTCGCGGTGGCACTCACCGACGTCCGCCTCGCCGGAGAGGCTACCGACGAGGCGATGGCGCGTGCGTACGCGCGCTGGCGCTCGATCGGGACCTACGACAATCCCGCCGGCTGGGTGTACCGGGTCGGCCACAACTGGGGTCGGTCGCAACTGCGGCGTCGTCGGTTCCGGTCCCCTCAGCCGGTGCCCGACCGCGGCCAGGAGGATTCTGAACCCACCGACGGCGCGCTGTGGCGCGCAGTGGCGCTCCTGCCCCCGCAGCAGCGGGCGGTCGTGGCGCTGCGGTTCGGCCTGGACTGGC
>WHTG01000268.1 GCA_009377835.1 Nitriliruptorales bacterium | reverse complement strand
CGTGGAAGTACGGGGCGTCCGTCGTGTCGAAGGCCCGCAGCCCGACATACGGATTGGCCCGGCCCGTCGCCGGTACCGGCCGTTCCCGGGCGCCGACCTTCGTGAGCACGGCTGCGAGGTCCGCCTCGTCGTCGCCGTCGCGCTCCCCTGCCTCGCCGAGTGCCAGGTCGGACAGGTACGGCAGGCCATCGTCGCCGTACAGGATCGCATCGGTGCTTAGCCGTCCGTGCCCTATCCCGGCTTCCCGAGCGGCAGCCATCGCTCCGCCAATGCGACCCTCCAGCGCATCGATCTCGTCCGAGGTCAGCGGACCACGCCGCAGCCGGTCGGTGAGCGTGCCACCCGACAGGAGATCCATCACCAGGTAGGCAATCCCGGGTTCGCGCCAAGCGTCGTGGATAGTAACGACCGCAGGATGCGGTCGAGACGCGAGGCGTCGCACGTCGTCGGCGAAGGTCCGGACGAAGCGCGGGGCGTCGGCCAGTTCGGCTGGATAAATGCGGACGGCGTACGGAGTCTGCGAGCCCGGCCGCCGGGCCGCATGAACCGGACCGGATGCGCCGCTGCCGAGTCGCTCGCCGATCAGGTACCCGCGGACGCGCTGCGCACCAATGTCCCGGTCGTGCCGCAAGATCGCGCGCTCGAGAACGTCCAGCTCGGGGGAGGGGTCGAGGCCCAGCTCCTCGGCTAACACGGCACGGAATTCGCGCAACGCCTCAAGTGCATCGTTCGGCCGGCCGGCCAGGTACAGCGTGCGGGCCCGCCGCAACCGGTGAGACTCGTTGAACAGGTCCGCCGCGACCAGTTCGTCGACGACGGGTATCGCTTCAGCGGCGCGGTCGTCGGCAAGAAGCGCGTCGATCAGGCCCTCCCGGCACCTGTTCCGGGCGAGTTCGAGCCGGTGTACCTCGGCCGCGGCCCACGGCTCGTCCGCGACGTCCTCGAACGGCCGCCCACGCCACAGCCGTAGCGCCTCGACGCACACCTCTGCCGCCGCACGGTGCTCCTGATGCGTGAGCAGCCGCTGCCCCACGGCCAGCGCAGCCTCGAACCGGTTGGCATCGATCGCGTCCCGGACGTTGGTCCTCAAGGTGTACCCCGGTGCCTCGGCGATGACGTCGATGCCATCGGGAAGCACCTGCCGCAAGCGGGTGACGTAGGTGCGGAGGGTGGCGTCCGCACGCTGCGGAGGCGTCTCCCCGAAGACACCCTCGACGAGACTCGCGACGGAGACCGGGTGGTTCTGGTGGATCAGGAGAGTGGCAAGCAGACGTCGTTGCCGGGGACCGCCGACGTGCACGTGGGAGCCACCGTCCCGGATCAGCACGGGGCCCAGCACGCACAGCTCACTCATCGCGATCGACCGAGCTCGCCATGCGTTCCTCGCGGTCCTGAGACTCCGACAGGTACCCCGTGGTCGCGACGACTACCTCGACGCCCGTCAACATCGCTTCCTTGCCGGGATGTGCCGCTGGACGTCGACGAGCAGCACCATGGCGACAAGCGCCCGAGGCCGTTGACCACCACGAGAACGCGGCCAGATCACCGGTTCCCCTCGGCACGGCCAAGACCCATGCGAGACCGAGCGCCACGGTGGCGACCGAGCCCGCGGTGAGCGACGGCCAGCCGATTGGGTAGCACCGCCAACGCAACCGCCGGCGCGGCCAGGGCGGCATCGGCGTGCGCGGCGAGGAAGACCGCGGCCCAAACCCCGCAGGCGACCGTGACGACCGCCTCGCTGCGTCCGATCCGCCAGCTGTCCATGACAGGAACGATAACGAAAGCGCGCGCCAACTCGAGGCGGACGACCGGTCCACCCTTAAGGGGAGCCGGGTCGCAGTCGGAGCGCGGCAGGAGTTCACACCCGAACCCAGCAACGCGGAATGACCGCGATGCAGCCTTGATCACCTTCCGGGAGGCCTGGCGGCGGGGACGTCGCCGCTTCGGTGGGGGAAGCGCTGGCCCGTCCCAGTGGTCGTCGGCGAGTCGTTGGAGCTGCGCGCGCAGCCCGGCGGCGATCGCAGAGATGGTGGTATGGATGTCGACCTTGTGCAGCCACATGAGCGCGTCACGGACCTGTTCGGCGAGATCGGCGTCAGCCGACGCAGATAGGACGGCGGGAGAGTAGCCGCGGCCCGTTCAGTGGGCGCGACGGCTGGCGCTCGACCTCGGCGGTGATGCGCCCTACCAGGAGAGTCGGAATCACACCTCGGGAGCCCAACACGCACAGTGATGAAAAGGCCAAGCGCTGACCACAGTCGTACCCTGCGAGAACCCCGGTTCGTCATGGCCCCCCAACGGGTGGCCGCGTTGGATCCTCTCTTCCTATTGCGGAGGAGTTGGTGATGGTTGACGTTGCGGCAGTTGTCATTGATGTCGAGGACCCTGGTTGGCGTGACGCGGTGCGATGGGCGGGCGCGTTCGTTGCCGGCTTCAACTCGGACCAGACGCGCAGGAGTTACCGGCGCGACCTTGAGTGCTGGTTCGCGTTTTGCGCACTGCATTCGTTGCACCCGTTCCGCGGCCTTCGGCGAACGCATTTGGAGCTGTACCTGCGGCAGCTCGAGGCGCAGGAGCCTGCGCCGTCACGTTGCACGCTGTATAGGCGGCATTTCCACGCTCAGCTCGTGGTTTCGGTGGCTTGAGGACGAAGACGTCATCGTCGGCAACCCGGCGGCGCGGGTGCGCCGGCCACAGCGTCACCCAAGCCCGCAGCCGTGGCTGAACCGCAACGAGCTGACCGATTTGCTCACAGCAGCAGAGGACGAGGGCGGCGATGTCTACGCGCTGACGTGTCTGCTGGCGCTCAACGGGCTGCGGGTGTCAAAAGCGTGCGGCGCGGACATCGGCGACTTGGGGGGTGCCCGGTATCAACCGACGTTGCGGATCATCGGCAAGGGCGACAAGCCGGCGGAGGTGGTGCTCAACCCGCGCACGCAGCAGGGCCATCGACGCCGCCGTCGGGCAACGCCATGATGGGCCGCTGCTGCGCAACGGCTGGGAACGGCGGATGCAACCGCATAACGCTGCGGCGACCGTCAGACGCCTCGCCCGCACTGCCGGGATCACGCACCGCATCACCCCGCATGCGCTGCGCCGCTCCTACATCACCATCGGGCTGCTGCAAGGTGTGCCGCTACGAGAAATGCAACGCGCCGCGCGCCACGTCAAAGCCGACACCACGGTCGGCTACGACCAGTCCGACCGGTCGTTTCACAGGGACCCGACCTTCGTGCTCATGGCAGCCACAGCCCGATAGGCGCAGCCGATACACGAGGGTTGGTCGCAGTGGGACGTTGAGGGATCCAGCAGCTCGGTCGTCCAGATCACACTTAGTCGAGTGAGTTCTCCCAGCGCCACACTGGGCCGTCGTCCGGATCGACGAATTCTTCCGTCTTGGAAAACCCACAGCGGGCGAGCACCGCGGTTGACGCGGATGGCTTCCCCAAGGTATGAGCGACGACAGTGCTCAAGCCCGCTGCACGAGCTCGAGCCAGCAGCTCACACACTGCCGCAGT
>WHTG01000117.1 GCA_009377835.1 Nitriliruptorales bacterium | reverse complement strand
GCGCCGATCTCCTTCAGCGATGCGTCCAGCACGCCACGGTCCGGCCACTCGGGCTGCTGGTCCGCTGGACGGTCGGCCCACGAGGAGGGCGACCACGCCTGGGAGAGACTGCTCATGCCCGCAATGGTCCCACCGCGCTCGCCCTCCCGCAAAGTGGCGGCCCGTGGGCACGTGGAGATTCTCGCGTCCGCCGCCATCGCGTTCGCGCATCCGGACGCTTGGGACGACGGGGTTGTCGACAGTGGCAAGGAGGTCCACGGGCACCAGCACGACCAGCATGGCGGCGACGAGGGCCACCTTCCAGGTTCCAGCAAGAACGTGGAGCTCGTCAGCCAGCTGAAGCTCAAGAACGTCGTACCCGAGAAGATCGCCGACGTCAGCGTTTACAAGAACTACGCCTATCTGGCGGCCTGGGGCGTCGTGACCTGCAAGGCCAACGGTGTGCACGTGGTGGACATCCACGACGTCAACAGCCCGCGAGAGGTGGCCTTCATTCCGTCCAAGGAAGGCAGCTACCCGGGCGAGGGTGTCCAGGCGCTGACGATCGACACGCCCGCGTTCAGCGGTGACATCCTCGTCACCAACAACGAGAAGTGCAACGACAACGCCGGCTTCGGTGGCATGAACATCTACAACGTCACCAACCCCAAAGCGCCGACGCCGCTGTACGAGGGCTTCGGCGACGACGTCGTCCCCGGCACCGGGAAGATGGACGCGCACGAAATCCACAGCGTGTTCGCCTGGGACGCCGGGTCCAAGGCCTACGCCGTCATGGTCGACAACGAAGAGCAGCGTGACGTCGACATCGTCGACATCACCAACCCGCGGAAGCCGAAGATGGTGGTCGAGTACGACATGGTCGCGGACTTCCCGGAGGCCAACCTGACGCAGAAGGGCATGGAGAACGAGGTCTGGCTGCACGACATGGTCGTCAAGCAGATCAACGGCCGCCAGATCATGCTCCTGTCGTACTGGGACGCCGGCTACATCCAGCTGGACGTGACGGACCCCGCCAACGCCACCGTCGTCGCCGACAGCGACTACGCCGCCGTCGACCCGCTCGCCAAGGAGCGAGGACTGAGGGTTCCGCCGGAGGGCAACGGTCACCAAGCGGAGTTCACGAGGAACAACGACTACGTCATCGCGACGGACGAGGACTTCGACCCGTACAAGCTGTCCGCGCTCGACGACGAGGGCGAACCGTTCGCCGGCACCATAGGGATCGGGTTCGAGCCGGGTACGACACTGCCCAACGACCTGGTGTTCGTGGGCGAGGCCTGCACGGCCGCATCCGTGCCCGCCGCTTCGACCTCAGACGACCAGATCGCGCTCGTGGAGCGCGGGACCTGCACCTTCACGGCCAAGGTCACCACCGTCGAGGCGAAGGGCTACGACGCGATGATCGTGTTCAACAGCGAGAACGGTGACCCGCCGTGCCAGGGCCTGGTCAACATGCTGATCGACGGCAACATCCCGTCGTTCTTCGTCGGCCGCGACACCGGGTTCGACCTCATGGACCAGGAGTACGACGACGCCGTCTGCAACGACCCTGCTGCCAGCCAGCCAGTCGCGGCCGCCGTCGGGACGGTGTTCCGTGACGCGGTGAGCATCTCGTCGTACTTCGACGGGTGGGGTTACGTGCACCTCTTCGACGGCAAGACGATGAAGTCGCTGGACACCTACGGCATTCCGGAGGCACATGATCCGGAGCACGCCTCGGGCTCCGGTGACCTTTCGGTCCACGAGGTGGCGACCAGCACGGTCGACGACACGCTTGCGTACTACGCGTACTACGCGGGCGGCTTCCGGGTGACGCGCATCAAGAACAGGCAGCTCGTGGAGGTTGGTCACTACATCGACCCTGATGGCAACAACTTCTGGGGCATCGAGGCGTTCACACGCGACGGTGTCGAGTACGCCGCCGCGTCCGACCGCGACCACGGCTTGTGGATCTTCCGGTACACGGGCACGGAGTAACGCAGCAACTGCGGATCATCCATGGTGTGCAGTGAGAGGGGCCGGCGACACGCCGGCCCCTCTCGCGTCCCCGGTAGGCTCGGGCGCCGTCGTCGACCGGGGAGCACGCAATGGACATTGACGGGAAGGTGGCGCTGGTCACCGGGGGTGCCTCCGGGCTGGGGCGGGCGGTTGCGGAGACGCTGGCTGCGGCCGGTGCGTCCGTCGTGATCTGCGACCTCCCCGGGTCGGACGGGAAGGCCGTCGCGGAAGGGCTGGGTGAGCGTGTCCGTTTTGCGCCGACCGACGTCACCAGTGAGGGGGACGTGGCGGCCGCGGTGGCGGTTGCAGGCGACCTGGGCGGACTGCACATCGCGGTCAACTGCGCCGGCGTCGGCACGCCGGGGCGCGTGCTCGGCCGCGGTGGTCCGCACTCGCTGGCGCAGTTCACGACCGTCGTGACGGTCAACCTCATCGGCACGTTCAACGTCGCGCGCCTCGCCGCCGCCAGGATGGTCGAGGCGGATCCCATCGACGGCGAGCGCGGCGTGATCGTCAACACCGCGTCAATCGCGGCGTTCGACGGTCAGATCGGCCAGGCTGCGTACTCCGCCAGCAAGGGCGGGGTGGTCGGGATGACGCTGCCGCTGGCGCGTGACCTGGCGGACAAGCTGATCCGTGTCATGACGGTCGCCCCGGGCACGTTCGAGACGCCGATGCTCGTCGGGCTTCCTGAAGACGCTCGAGCGTCACTGGCCGCCCAGATCCCGCACCCAAACCGCCTCGGTCAGCCGTCGGAGTTCGCGGCGCTGGTGGGCCACGTCATCGCCAACCCGATGCTCAACGGCGAGGTCATCCGCCTCGACGGTGCCCTGCGGATGACGCCGCGATAGGGCGGCCAGCCCCCACCGGGTGGCGCGAGGAGCATCCGCCACGCCCGTCACCATTTCCGGGTGCATAAGTCAGTGAATCGGGCCGGGGCTTCGAAGCCCCGGCCCGATTCGGTGAATCACCGACCACTCACCTGGATTGTACCGAGGTGGTAGAGGCAGCTGCACCGCTTGGCTGCGTGACGACCAGAGCCGACGTGTAGCCGAACTCGTTGGAGTTCCAGTTGGCCGCGTTGCTGCTCGAGCCGCACAGCCCGACCCGGTAGCTGCCAGGGGAAAGGCCCGCGATGACGGCCGAGAGCCCCATGGTCACGCGGGTGCTCTGGGCGACCCGGTTGCCCAGGATTCCCGAACCTGCGGCGTTGGGTGTGGCGATGCTGCCCTCCGGCCGACTGCAGATGAAGAGGTTGAGGCTGCTCGCCCCGCCGGCAACAGTGCTCCCGAAAGCCTTGTTCGACGTGACCTGGACTGCCTGGCCCGCGCCGACCGTCACCAGCGCCGGCGGCGCGAGGAACTGCAAGGCGCTGGTCGGGTTGGCGCCGAAACCCGAGGTGAAGGCGGTCTTGACGGCAAGTTGGTTGGCGTGCTTGCCGTCGACCCTGTCGGCATTGAGCTTTGCCACCCGGCCGCCGGAATTCACCGTCAGGGGGGGTTTGCCTGCCTGCACACGGAGGTTGAGCGCCGTGCCCGTCCCCTTGTTCTGCACCCGAAGCATGGGCGAGGACAAGTTGCCCACCAGTGTGCTCAGCTTGTTGATGGAGTTGATCCGACCCAGCTTCAAGGGGTCTCCAGGCACCGCGGCCAAAGCCACGGTCGTTCCCCCCAGCACCAAGGCCAGCATCACCCCGACGCCGAGGGACAAAGCGGTCGTCCTGCCAATTCGAAAGGCCCTGCCGAATACTGTGCTCGTCATAGTCCTGCTCCCGTCTGTCGTAGGGCGAGCGGTGTAGTCCCTCGCCCTGTTCCGCTGTTGCGCCCCGCCTGCCTCGGGATGACTGTCAACCAGAGCGCGACACCGACCCTCCTGATACAGAAAAAGACGAAATCGTTTGCACAAAGATGCGCGGAAGCGAAGCGATCCGATGCTCAACGGCGAGGTCATCCGCCTCGACGGTGCCCTGCGGATGACGCCGCGGTAGCGCCGTCAGTCCCCGTCGGTCGGCGCGAGGAGCATCCGCCATGCCCGGGCCTGCACCGTGTAGGTGCAGGACGTGCGCTCCTCGGTCACCTCACCGTCCAGGTCGTGCGGCACCGCCTCCCCCGCGATGGTGGCCGTACGGCCCCGCAGGTGCACGACGTCCTCGCGGTCGAGATGCACACCGTCGCGCAGCGCCACGCCGAATGCGACGCGCGCCGCGGCAGTCACCGCGGAAACCACGATGAGGTCGAGGCGGCCGTCGTCGGGCAGCGCCGGCGGGCACAACCGGGTGCCGCCGCCGATGGACGGTCCGTTCGCAACACCGACCATGAGCACGGACCCCTCGTGGATGGGGTCGCCGTCCAGGCTCACCTGCAGGTCCCACCCCGACTCCTTGACGCCTGCGAGCAGGGCCCCCAGGGGGTAGGCGAACGGCCCCAGGCGCTCCTTGAACCGGTCGGACTCTCCGGCCGCTGACGCGCCGAGGCCCGCGTGGCTGGCATTGACGACGACCTCGTCATGGTCGGTGGTGATCAGATCCAGCACGCGCGGAGCACCGTCGATGATCAGCGATGCTGCGGCGACAGGGTCGTCTGGCACCTGCAGCCCGGCCGCCAGGTCGTTGCCCGTGCCGAGCGGGACCAGCCCGAGCGAAGTGTCGTGCAGCGTCCCCGCCCGCCACAGGGATCTCACCGCCGCGTGCACCGAGCCGTCGCCGCCGGCCACGACCAGCGTCCTGCCGTCGAGTGACTCCAACGCCTCGTCCAGCGCCCGCAGGTCTTCGGTCGTTACGAGGTCGGCGGTCCCCCTGGTGCGAAGGGTCGCCACCGCCGCGGCAACCTGCTCGCGGTCGGTCGTTCCCGCCGCAGCGTTGACCACGACGACGAATCCGTCACCCAACAGTTCAGCCCATGTGCGGGTACTGCCACCCGGTCGGAGGCGTGAAGGTTTCCTTGATGGTTCGTGGCGAGGTCCACCGCAGGAGGTTGAGCAGCGACCCTGCCTTGTCGTTGGTGCCGGAGTGCCGCGCACCGCCGAACGGCTGCTGCCCCACGACTGCTCCCGTCGGCTTGTCGTTGACGTAGAAGTTGCCCGCCGCCTGCCGCAACGCCGCGTACGCCTGACCCACAGCCAGACGGTCGTCGGCGAAGATCGCGCCGGTCAACGCATACGGGCCGGTGCGATCAACCAGGTCGAGGGTCTCGCTCCACCGCGCGTCGTCGTAGACATGCACCGTGAGGACCGGCCCGAACAGCTCCCGCGTCATCGTGTCCGACATCGGATCGTCGGTCACGAGCACCGTGGGCTCGACGAACCAGCCCTCGGTGTCGTCGGCATCGCCCCCGACGAGTACCTCCACGCCGGCGTGACGCGCACCGTCGACCGCCTCCGTCAGACGGCGGAACGCGCGCTCGTCGATCACCGCGCCCATGAACACCGACAGGTCGCTGACGTCCCCCATCGGGATCTCCGCGGTGAGGTCGGCGAGCCCGTCTCGGACCTGGGGCCACAGCGACCGCGGGATGTACGCCCGGGACGCAGCCGAGCATTTCTGCCCCTGGTACTCGAACGCGCCGCGCGCCAGCGCGACGACAAGCGGGTCGACGGGCGCGGACGGATGCGCCACCACGAAGTCCTTGCCGCCGGTCTCGCCGACCAGTCGCGGATACGAGTGGTAGGTGTCGATGCGCTCCCCGGCCCGTCGCCACAACGACTTGAACACCGTCGTGGAGCCGGTGAAGTGCAAACCCGCGAACTCCCGCCGTTCCAGGCACACCTCGGCCGTCATCGCCCCGTCGCCGTGGAGCAGGTTGATCACGCCTGGCGGCAGCCCGGCAGCCTCCAGCAGTTCCATCGTGAAGTGCGCCGAGAACGCCTGCTTCTCCGACGGTTTCCAGACGACGACGTTGCCCATGAGAGCAGGCGCCGTGGGCAGGTTCGCCGCGATCGACGTGAAGTTGAACGGCGTCAGTGCCAGGACGAAGCCCTCGAGCGGCCGGTAGTCCATCCGGTTCCAGGAGCCCGAGGCAGACAGCGGCTGGTCGGCGTGGATCCGTTCGGCGAACGCGACGTTGTAGCGCCAGAAGTCGATCAGCTCGCACGCCGCGTCGATCTCCGCCTGGTACACGCTTTTGGACTGCCCGAGCATCGTCGAGGCGTTGATCGTGTCCCGCCACGGCCCCGCGAGGAGTTCGGCGGCGCGCAGGAAGATCGCCGCGCGGTCGGCGAACGGGGTTGCCGCCCACTGCGGTGCGGCGGCCAGGGCGGCGTCGATCGCCGCCGACACGTGCTGCGGTTGTGCGGCGTGGACGTCGGCGAGTACGTGACTGTGCCGATGCGGCGCCGCCACCGTGAACGTCGAGTCACCGCTGACCCGCTCGCCGCGGATCACCATCGGCGCCTCGATCCGCTCCTTGGCCATGGTCGCCAGACGCTCCGTGAGCGCGTGGCGTTCCACGCTGCCGGGGGCATAGTCGTGGATCGGCTCGTTGTGGGGAGTGGGGACGACGGCGTCGCCGCTCATGGCGTGGCCTTTCGCCTCGGGTATCGGGCCGGCCACCTTACCGCCTGGCATGGGCGCCACGGGGGCCTAATCAGCCGCCGCGCCCGGGTGATCCGCAGCGGTTGCGGTCACACCCCGTCGGGGCTGGCGTCGAATTCGGCGGCGATGCGCCACAGCGCCTCGACGGCCTGCTCCGCGACAGCGTCCAGGTGGCTCGACGCGACCTCGCGTGCCCGCGTCGCGAGGTCGGCGTCGAGCAGGTCGATCGCTCCGTTCTCCAGTGACTGCGCGGTATGGCCGACCCACTGGTACACGGCAGACACCTGCAGCCCGGCGTCTTCGCCCAGGTGCGTCCGCACGTGGTTGACGACCCGCACCCACCGCTCGTGGGAGAGGTCGTGGGCCGTGATCACGATGTCCACTGCGATGCGGTCGCCGGCCCACGCCAGGGCCCGGCGCAGCGCCATCACCTGCGCGCGGATGAAGGTGGTCGCGCGCGTGGCCGCCAGTGCCGCCACCGCACTCGGGGAGTGGTCGGGATCGGTCCACAGGTCTGATCCCACAGTCGCAGTCATCCGATCCCCTGTCTGTCTTTACGTCGGTGGCCGATCCGCCACGTGCCAGTGGTTTCGGCAGGAACGCGAGAAATCTTCACTGACTGTTACAAGTTGGCTACCACTCCTACGTTGCGTAGCGGCCGAATGGCCGAGAATGGGGCTGTGCCCGAACTGCCAGAAGTCGAGAGCGTCCGGCGCCAGTTGGCGCCGCGGCTTGAAGGCCGGCGCATCCTGTCGGTCACCGCGACGCCCCAACTGCGGTTTCACCACGTCGAGGCCGCGGCGCATCACACGGTCGCGTCCCTGCGCCGGCGCGGAAAGTACCTGCTCGGTGAGTTGGACGGCGGACTGGAACTGGTCATGCACCTTGGGATGACCGGTTCCTTCAGGTTCCGCGGCGACCCCGGATGGACCCCCGACACCTACGTGCGTGCAACCTTCGAGTTGGACGACGACGTCATGGAGTTCCGTGACGTGCGCCGGTTCGGCTCGTTGGCCGTGGTACCCGCCGGCGACTACCGCGGCCTCGCCACGCTCGCGTCGCTGGGACCGGAGCCGTTGTCAGACGAGTTCGACCCCAGCGTGTTTCACCGCGACCTGCAGCGCAGCAGCATGGCCGTCAAGCCGTGGCTGCTGACCCAGCGGCCCGTCGCGGGTATCGGGAACATCTACGCCGACGAGGCGCTGTGGCGTGCGCGGATCAACCCGCACGCGCGCAGCGTAGGACCCGCGCGGGCACGGGCGCTCTGGCAGGCGATCCGCGAGGTTCTCTTCGAGGCGATCGAGCGAGAGGGCACGACCTTCCGCGACTACCGGATGGTCAACGGCGAGTCCGGGCGCAACGCGCCGTTTCTCGTCGCGTACGGCCAGGCGGGACGTCCGTGCCCCCGCTGCGGCACCCCACTGCGCAAAGTCACCCTCGGTGGACGGGGCACCACGTACTGCCCGACCTGCCAGCGCCGCTGACGGGTTCCCGCCGGACGACAGCGCCCGGATCAGACACCGCCGCGCGAGCGGACTTCGTCGATGGCGCCGTAGTCGACGGCCTCCTGGGCCGACAGCCAGTAATCGCGGTCCGTGTCCTTCTGGATGCGCTCCAGCGGTTGTCCTGTGCGTTCGGCGAGGATCTCGTTGAGGCGCTCGCGCAGGAAGACGATCTGCTGGGCCTGGATCTGGATGTCGATCGCCTGGCCGCGCGCGCCGCCCAACGGCTGGTGGAACATGATTCGTGCGTTGGGTGTCGCGGCGCGGGTGCCGGACGCGGTCGCGAGCAGGAACGCCGCAGCCGAGGCGGCCATCCCGACGCACACGGTGTGTACCTTGCTGTTCATCAGGTGCATGACGTCATAGATGGCGAACATGCCGCTGACCAGCCCGCCCGGGCTGTTGATGTACAGCGTGATGTCTTTGTCCGAATCGGCGTCCAGCGACATCATCTGCGCGACGACGGTGTCCGCGACCGTGTCCTCGATGGGCCCGCGCAGATACAGGATCCGGTTGTCGTACAGCCTGCGGAACACACTGGCCTCGACCATGCGCTCCATCGGGTTGTCGTCCTCGGTGTTCCAGGTGCCGGCGGCTTGCGGCGCCATCCAGCGAAGTCCGTCAGTGCTCATCCGGTGACGCTCCTGTCAGAGACCCCTTCGCGGGGGAGGGAAGGGTAGCAGCGGGGGTTGACCCTGGCGGGGCGCGCGCCGACACTGAGCAGCAGGTGGCCGGCGGGATACCGCTACCATCACGTCGGCGCGATCGCGTGCCGGCCGCGGCGAAGGGGCACGGGAATTGACCACGGTCTCGCGGCCACCGGAGGCGCTCCAGGGCGGTGGCTCTCGGACACTGTCGCGCGGACTTGCGGTGCTGCGTTGCCTGGGGACATCCCCCGAAGGTGCCACGGTCGCTGAACTGTCATCGGCGACGGGACTGGACCGCGCGGTGCTCTACCGCCTCCTCGAGACGCTGGCCGACGAGGGGTTCGTGTTCCGCGACCCTCAGACCCGCCGCTTCCAGCTGGGGGTCGCGCTGGTCGAGCTCGGCGCCCGTGCGGGGCGGGGGCTGGAGGTGCGCCGTCTGGCGTTGCCGGCAATGCGGGCGCTGATGGATCAATCGCGCGAAGCGGTGTGCCTGGCAGTGCGTGATCGCACCGACGTGGTCGTCATCGACCGCGTCGAGCCGCCCGGATTGTTCGTCCGCGTGGGCTATCACGTCGGATTCCGCCATCCACTGTCGGTGGGTGCGCACGGACGCGCACTGCTCGCCCACCTGCCGGCCGACGACCAGGATCCCATCGTGCGCCGTCACCCGCAGCTTGCCGGCGAGATGGAAGCGATCAGGTCCCGGGGATTCGCAGTGTCGGCGGACGAACTGGAGCGCGGCGCGTCGGGCGTCGCCTCGGCGATCCTGGACCGGATGGGCCGTCCGATCGCGAGCCTCGGCATCGTCGCGCCCTCACCCCGGTTGGCGGAGCCGTCGTCGCTGGGACCGCGCGTGCGCGCGCTGGCCAGGGAGGTGTCGCGGCGTCTGGGCTACACGTCGGTGTGACGCGGCGTCAGTTGAGCAGGGTCAGTCCCAGGTAGAGCCCAGCTGCGACCCCCGCGACAAGGAACAACGCGGCCAGCAGCCAGATCACGAGGCGCGCGCCTGTGGACCGGCGCCGCGGTCCCGCGGCCGGCTCGCCGTATTCCTCGCCACCCTCGGCGTGGCCCGGTTCGGCCGGTTGATCTGCGTCTTCGTCTGCGGTCTCGTCCAGCGCCGCCAGCTCGGCGTACACCTCCGACGGGTCGCGCCGCACCGGCCCAGGGGGATCCCTGTCCTCAGCTTGTGCGAGGTCGCCTGCGTCCTCGTCGCCTGGTGCGGCCGACGGTGACGGGGCCCCCGCCCGGCTGGTCGGGGCCGCGGGCAGGGCCGGCGTCGCGTCGAGTGCCGAGGGGATGCCCTG
>WHTG01000071.1 GCA_009377835.1 Nitriliruptorales bacterium | reverse complement strand
CCGACGACCCGAGGGTCCGTGCGCCCGTCGGGGGGCCGACGGCCCGAGGGTCAGTGGGAGGCTGGGGGACCGACCGCCAGACGCCCGCAGCTGGAGCACACCATCTCCGCGCCGGCCGGCGCCGGCATGCGTGACCCGCACAGGCACACCGTGCCGTTGGGAACCGGTGCCACCGACACCCGCGCGGCGGGCAGCGCTGCGCCCTCGTCCAACCCCTGTTCTATCAGCGCGGCGTGTGCCCGCTCGCGCAGGGTGTCGTCGGTGAGTGCCGCAACCCAGCGCCGTAGCGCGGATTCGTCGATGCCGTGGGGAACGGGGAGGTCAACGGCGACGGTGACGTTCACGCCGCCTGCCGGCACCGCCTGGACGTCCGCGCGGGCGGCCGAGGCCACCTGCCGCTCGGCCGGATCGAACAGGGAGACGGACTCACCGTCGACGGCCACCACCAGCCCCACGAACGCACCCGTGCGCGCCCAGGTGCCGAGCAGTAGTTCACCCGGTGCACGTCCGTCGACCATGGCGGCATCCTAAAGTGGCTGTCCATGGCATGGACGAATGAAGACGTCGCCCGCCAGTTCGCCGAGATCGTCACGCTGCTCAAGCTGTCCGGCGCCGACCAGTTCCGGGTCCGGGCCTACGAGCGGGCGGCGGGGGCGATCGGCGCGGCCCCGACGGACCTCGCGACCCTCGACGAGGCCGGCATCGCGGCGCTCAGGGGCATCGGCGCGTCCACGGCGCGCAAGGTCTCCGAGTACCTGACGACCGGCAAGATCGCCATGTTGGAGGACCTCCGCGGGGCGGTCCCTGCCGGCCTGGTCGAGTTGATCCGTGTACCCGGACTGGGCCCGAAGACCGCGCGGCTGCTGTACGACAGTTTGGGAATCAACTCCGTGGAGGCGCTGCGGGAAGCCATCGAGACGGAGAGACTGCGAGGGCTTCCGGGGCTGGGCGTCAAGACGGAAGCGAACCTGCGCGATGCGATCGCCCGCGTAGGCGCCAAGGACACCGGCCGCGTTCCGATGGCCGACGCGGTTGCTGTCGCGGAGGAACTGTGTCGGCGTCTGCGGGAGCTGCCCGTCGTGGAGGACGTGACGTACGCCGGCAGCCTGCGCCGCATGCGCGAGACCATCGGCGACATCGACATCCTCGCCGCCTCGACAGCTCCCGCGCATGTCCACGACGCGTTGCGGTCCAGCGAACTGGTCACCGACGTCCTGGCGGCGGGGGACAAGAAGACCTCTGTCATCGTCCGCCGCGGCATCCAGGCGGACCTGCGGGTCGTGGCGCCGGAGGCGTACGGCGCGGCGCTGATCTACTTCACCGGGTCGAAGGACCACAACGTCAGGATCCGCGAGCGCGCGGTCCGCAGCGGTCTGACCCTCAACGAGTACGGGCTGTTCGACAAGGAGACCGAGCGCCGACTGGAATGCCGCACCGAGGCGGAGGTGTACGAGCAACTGGGGCTGCCGTTCATCCCGCCGCCGATGCGCGAGGACACCGGCGAGGTGCAGGCGGCCGTCGCCGGCAACCTGCCGGCCGTGGTGCACCTGGAGGACATCCGCGGCGATCTGCACGGCCATTCCGACTGGTCCGGTGACGGCAAGGCGACGCTGGAGGAGATGGTCGCTGCGGCCGCCGGGCTGGGCTACGAGTACTGGGCGGTGACCGACCACGCCGAGGGGCTGCCGATGAACGGCCTCTCCAGACAGCAGATGTTGCAGCGTCGGACCGCCATCGAGATGCTGCAGGAGCGCTATGACATCCGCATCCTGGAGGGCGCCGAGCTCAACATCGGGCCTGAAGGGGATGTCGACTACGACCCGCAGTTCCTGGCCACGCTGGACTTCTGCGTCGCGAGCATCCACACGCTGATGACGCGTGCGGGCGCGGTGCAGACCCGCCGCATCATCACCGCCATGGAGAACCCGGCAGTGCACGCGATCGGCCACCTCACCGGGCGTAAAATCGGCGGTCGGCCTCCGTACGACGTCGATCTCGACGCCATCCTCGACGCCGCGAAGCGGACAGGCACAGCCCTGGAGGTCAACGCGTCGCCGCACCGCCTCGACATCTCCAGCGACATGGTGCGCAGGGCGGTCGAGGCGGGCGTGACACTCACGATTTCCTGCGACGGGCACAGCGTGGGCGACCTGCGCAGCATGCGCTACGGCGTCGGGACCGCCCAGCGGGGATGGGCGACGTCCCAGGACGTACTCAACTGCCGCCCGCTCGACGGGCTGTTCGATTTCGTGGCTGCGAAGCGCACATGAACCGCCTGCCCCGCTCGTTCTTCGCGCGGCCCGCGCCGGCCGTCGCGCACGACCTCGTGGGCAAACTGCTCGTCAAGTCCGACGACGGCCTGCTCGCGAGGATCGTCGAGGCCGAGGCGTACACCGACGACGAGCCCGCGTGCCACGCGTATCGCGGGCAGACGGCACGCAACGCGCCGCTGTTCGGCCCGCCCGGGCATGCCTACGTCTACTTCACCTACGGCATGCACTGGTGCATGAACACGGCAACCGGCGCCGCGGGGGAGGGGCAGGGGTGCCTGCTGCGGGCGGCTGAGCCGCTGGAGGGGCTGGATCTCATGCGGGAACGTCGCGGCGGGGTCCGCGACCGGGACCTGCTGCGAGGGCCGGGCAGACTCGGCCAGGCTTTCGGACTGGGACGCGACGACAGCGGAACCGACCTGTGCGACGGCGGGACCCTGTACATCGCAGACGACGGCACCCGCCCGGCCGTCCTGACAGGGCCACGCGTCGGTGTGGCGCTTGCGCCCGACCTGGCGTGGCGCTTCCGGGCGGCCGAATCCGGGCACGTCTCGCCGTACAAGCGTCATCCCCGCGCCGGTAACGCGCCGGCGGGGACTTACTCCGGCGGATAGGCCCACACGCGCACCTGCGAGTGCGCCGCCACGTTCTCCTCCGGCTCGGGCTCCTGGCGCCAGACCTGGCCGGGCACGGCGCCCTGGCCGACGCAGCCGTCGTCGTGAGGGCATTCCTCGACGGCCACCACGACGAATCCGGCCTCTTCGAGGATGCTCCTGGCCTCGACGACGTCGAGGTTGAGCACATGCGGGACGTCAGCTGTCGACGACCGGGCCGACGAGACCCAGATGGTCACCCGGTAGCCGCCGCGCAGCCGCTGCGCGCGCCCAGCGTCGGGATCCTGTCGTATGACGTAGCCGGGCGGAAGTGTGGCGCTCACCGCGGCGCGTCGCCGGACGCGCAAGCCGGCATCCTCGAGCAGACGCGACGCTGCGTGCAGCGGCAAACCGACGACCGACGGCACATCCTGTGTCGGCGGACCCGTCGGCTCGCGGCACACTTCCGTCGGCTGCGTGCCCTTCAGATACGAGCGGTCCGCCACGACGTGCGGCGGGGTGTAGGGGTTGGGCAGGCAGTTGCGGGTGGTGTCCACCTCGACGCTGACGAGATCGACGTCGGGCCGCGGGAAGTCCGACGCCGGCACGTCCTGCAACGCCCGCAGGCCGAAGCGCGCGAAGATCTCGGCGGGCCAGTTGCCGCCCTCGACCGTGATCCGCGTCCGCGGGGGCTCCATGGGGACCGTTCCCTGCGGGAATCCGACCCACACGGCGGCGGCGAGGTCAGGGGTGTAGCCGACGAACCACGCGTCGGCGCCGTGTTGCGTCGTGCCGGTCTTGCCGGCCATCGGCCGCTGGAGATTCCCGCGTTCGCCGGTGCCGTACTGCACCACGCCGCGCAGCGCCTCGGTCGCGAGGTAGGCGACGGCCTCGGTGATGACCTGCTGTCCTTTCGCCGGCCGCCGCCGGTACAGCAGGTTGCCGTCGGCATCCTCGATGCTCTCCACCACGGCGGGCGGGCGGTACACACCCCCCGCCGCAAAGGTCGCCTGCACCGATGCCATCTCCAGGGCCGAGACCTCCTGCGCTCCCAGGGCAAGCGACCGCAGCGGCTGCAGCGCGGTCGTGAGCCCGGCCGCACGCGCTGTCCGGACGACCGCCTCCGGCCCGACCTGCGACATGAGCTGCGCGAAGACGGTGTTGACGCTGTATGCGGTCGCGTCTCGTTGCGACGGGATACGGCTGTGGCTCTCCCGGCCGCGGCTCGATCACGACGCGCCGGGTTCCGTCGAAGACGCTGTCGAGGCTGACCCCCTGCGTCAGCGCCGTGGCCAGGACCAACTGCTTGAATGTCGAGCCCGGCTGCCGGCGGCCGTCCGTCGCCAGATTGAACTTCGCGAACGGATCGTTGGGCGCCACATAGCTGCGCCCGCCGACCAGCGCACGAACGCCGCCCGTGCGCGGATCGAGAGCGACCACTGCCGCGTGGGGATCCCTGCGGCGCGTCAGGGTCGCCCGGACAGCAGCCTCCGCCGCCGCCTGCCACCGCGGATCCAGCGTCGTGTGGACAGTCACGCCCCGCCGGAAGAGGACGTCGGCGCGCGTCGCAGGGTCGATCCCGAGTACCGCGAACTCCGGCGCGTGCTGCAGCTGGTCGAGCACGTGATCGACGAAGTAGGGGGCTGTCCACCGGTCAGCGTCTGCCAGCGGCTGCACCTCCAGGGGCGTGCGCCGGGCGCTGCGGGCCTGCGCCGCACCCACCATCCCCTCACCGGCCATCAACCCCAGGACGACGTCGCGGCGCCGCTGGGCGGCTTCTGGGTGACGGTAGGGGTCGTAGACGGCTGGGGCCTTGAGCAGGCCTGCCAGCAACGCCGCCTGGGCGACGTCGAGGTCACCGACATCACGGTCGAAATAGCGGCGCGCCGCCGTCTGAACGCCGTACGCGCCGTTGCCGAAGTACACCGTGTTCAGGTACCGCTCGAGAATCTGGTCCTTGGAGAACTGCCGCTCGAGCTGAATCGCGACGCCGGCCTCCTCCAGCTTTCGTTCCAGTGTCCGGTCGCCGCCGACGACGGCGTTCTTGGCCAGTTGCTGCGTGATGGTCGACCCACCCTGGCGGACGGTGCCTGCACGGGCGTTCTCCACGAACGCGCGGGCGATCGCGCGGCCGTCGACACCCCCATGTTCGTAGAAGCGGCGGTCCTCGATCGCGATCACGGCGTCACGCAGGTGCTTTGGCATCTGCCGCAGCGGCACGACCTCACGGTCCTGCTCGGCGTGCAGGTCCGCGAGCACGGACCCGTCGGCGGCCACGACCTGACTGGTCTGTTCGGGCGGGTCGAGGGCGACCTCGCCGATCGGCTGGACCTCCACCACGGGTCCGCACGCCGCCACGACCATGCTCAGCAACCCGGCGACGGCTGCCGCCCGGCCGAGCCGCGCACCTGAAACGGGCATGGCGCGATGGTATCGGCCTGCGCAGCCGCATCCCGGTAGCCTCGCGTCGCGATGGAAAGCGCCGAGGTTCAGCTGCGCATCCTGCTCGACGGCGTCGAGCAGGTGCTGCCGGCCGCCGAGTTCGAGGAGAAGGTGACCGCGGCGGCGCGCGGGCGGCGGTCCCCGCTGCGCGCCAAGTTCGGCATGGATCCCACCAGTCCGGACGTGCACATCGGCCACTCCGTGATATTGCGCAAGTTGCGGGCCTTCCAGCAGCTCGGGCACACGGCGGTGCTGATCATCGGCGGTTTCACGGCCCAGGTGGGCGACCCGTCCGGCCGTTCCGCCACCAGGCCCCGGCTCACAGCGGACGAGGTGGCGGCGAACGCGCGAACATACCTGGACCAGGTCGGCAGGATCCTGCTGCCAGAGCGTCTCGAGGTGGTCGACAACGCCGACTGGCTGGCGCCGATGCAGATGGCCGACGTGCTGCGACTGATGTCGCAGATGACCGTCGCCCGGATGCTGGAACGGCAGGACTTTGCGGCGCGTTACTCCCACGGCCGCCCCATCGCCGTCAGCGAGTTCCTGTACCCGCTGCTGCAGGGGCAGGACTCCGTCGAGGTCCGCAGCGACGTGGAGCTCGGCGGCACCGACCAGACCTTCAACCTCCTGGTGGGCCGCGACCTGCAGAGCGCGGCCGGACAACCACCGCAGTCGGTGCTGACGATGCCGCTGCTCGAGGGGCTCGACGGATCCGCCAAGATGTCGAAGACGTCGGGGAACACCATCGGTGTGGGCGAACCGGCGCACGAGATGTTCGGCAAGGCCATGAGCCTGCGCGACGAACTCATGGTCAAGTACTTCCGCCTGGCGACGGACGTGCACCCCGACGAGGTGGACCGGGTCGCGTCGGGTCTGGCCGCCGGGGAGCTGCACCCTGGCCAGACCAAGCGCCGTCTGGCGCGTGAAATCGTCACCCTGTACCACTCGGCAGAGGCCGCCCGGCAGGCCGAGGAACGGTTCAACACGCAGTTCGTCGACCGTTCCGTGCCCGAGGACATCCCGGAGTTCGCGCTGGGGGAGCAGCAGGAGTGGTTCCTGCCGTCTCTGCTGCACGCCACGGGCCTGTGCGCCAGCACCTCCGAAGCGCGGCGCCAGACCAGGGCCGGCGCCGTTCGGCTGGACGGCGAGACGCTGGCGGACGCGACGGCGACCTTGGCCCGCGGCGACCTGGCAGGCAGGGTGCTGCAGGTCGGCAAGCGCCGATTTGTCAGATTGTGCGCCTGAGGCAGGATAACCGCCGCCTTGTGGCGAAGGACTCTCGCGACGGCTACCCGCCGGTAGCTGGTCAAGTCTGGCTGTCCCGCAGCGATTGCCGAAGCGAGGGTAGGAAAGATGCGCACACCGCCGAGCCGAGCGGCCGGGGGAGTTCTTGTCGCCATGCTCCTGGCGTGGCTGGCCATGCCGATGGCGGCAGCAGCGGCGGCCACCGCCAAGAACGTGACGAATGCCGACGAGGCCTGGTTCCTGAGGAGCAAGGAGCCGCTGGCGGAACTGCCGGACGGGGACCCCACGTGCGACATCGAGCAGTCGGGCTGCAACCTCTCCGGAAGCGCCCAGCGGCCGAATCCGCATCCCGAAGGCGTCCTCGTCGTGGCCGCCAATTCCGGCGAACCTGACGCACAGACATTCTTCACGTTCGATCTTCAGCAGCTGCCGCTTGGCGCGATGGTGACAGGCGGCAAGGTGACGCTACCGGTCGCGCGCGACCCGGATGCCAGAAACGTGCGTGCGGAGGCCGCCCGGATGGTGGCCTGCATGACCACAGGGTTCGTCCCGGCGGGCACCGACGCCGGGTCCTACAACGAGCGGCCCGCTTTCGACAAGAAGTCGTGCGTCGAGGTGAAGAAGGAGAAGGACGACCCGCTGATCTACAGCGTGAACCTGGAGCGGTTTGGCAAGGCGTGGGGGTCAGGAGCACTCAACAACGGGATCACCTTGATGGTCGACCCCGCGATCACGCCGCCGGCGCCGGACCAGACCTGGCGAGTCGCGTTCAACTCCCACCGCCGGTCGCAGCAGATGACCGAGGCGGAGAAGGAAAAGGAGGCCGAGGAGACCCGGCTGGAGTTCCCGGCGATCACCTCCACGCTGGAGTACAAGGTCGAGAAGATCCCCGACCTCTTCGCCGACTTCGGCGGTTCCACAGGTGCTCCCCCCGGCGGCGATGGCGACTTCGAGGACACCTCGGGCGGCGACTTCTCGACCGGTGACACAGGCGTGTCGGACACCTCCGGCGCCGCTGACTTCGGCAGCAGCGGCGACCCCGCCACCGGTGGCGAGGCGATTGCACCGCCCGTCGACAACGGCGTCGCACCGGTCGATGCGCCCGTGACCGCCGGCGCCCCCGGTGGCCAACCGGTCGCCGGCACCGTGCCAGCGGCCGCGAATCCCGGCCTGAGCCCGGCTGTCTGGGTGACGCCGCTGCTCGCGCTGACGGCGGCCGCCGCGATGGCCTGGTCGCTGATGCAACCAGTTGACCTGGTCGGGCAGCGTGAAGGCGCGGTGTCGCGGCTCATGCGCAGCCGCCGTGCCGCGGCCGACAACACCTCGACTCCGTCGTAACCAGGAGCACTTGATGTCCCGTCCTTCCCTGATCCGTGCCCTCGCGGTCGTCATCGGCATGGTGCTGCTGGCCGCTGCGTGTGGTCAGAAGCCGAATGTCCATCTCGGCGGCCCGGGTGGCGGCGCCGTCGGCGGCGTCATGCCGTCGGAGGGCATGTCCGAGACCTTCGTGGACGCCGACGGCGACGGCATCGACGACAACACGGGCCTGACGCAGGACCAGTTCGACCAGCAGGTCGCACGCGCCGGCGCCGGCGACGGTGGCGGGCAGGGCGCGGGTGCAGCAGGCGGTGACGGCGGTGGCGCTGCTGCCGGCGCGGGGACTCCGGCGGGCTCCGGTGGCGGCGGTGGTTCCGGCGGCGGTGGCGCTGGTGGGGGGGGCGGTGGCGGTGGCGGTGCCAACCCGCCCCCGGGGCCGGGCGACTCCACCGGGGTCACCGACGACACGATCACGATCGGCATCCATGCACCACTGACGGGTGCGGCGCCGCTGCCGTCGGAGTCCTTCCGCCGCGGCAAGGACCAGTACTGGTCGCTGCACAAGGTGGCCGGCCGGCAGGTCAAGGTCGAGTTCCGCGACGACAAGTACAACCCGTCGTCGGCGTCGCAGGTGTGCCAGGAACTCGTCTCCCGGGTGAAGGTGTTCCTGCTCATCGGAGCCGGCGGCACCGATCAGATCGCGGAGTGTGCGCGCGTCGCGGCGAACGCCGGTGTGCCCTACCTCTCGGCAGGTGTGACCGAACTGCGGCTGAACCAGCTGCCCAACTACTTCGCGCTGTCCAAGAGCTATGGCCAGCAGATGCCCCTGCTGATGCAGATGATCAACAAGGAAGTCAAGCCGACGAACAAGCTCGTGGGTCTTATCGCCTCGAACACGGCGAACTTCGACGACGCCGTCCAGGCCTTCGACGCTGCCGCAAAGAAGTCCGCGTTGACGCCGAAGATCTACCGGCCCTCGAAGCAGGCGTCCGACGGTGAGCTCGCCGGCATCGCAAACAGCATGTCGGCCGACGGCGTGACCGTCGCGACGCCCGTCATGGCCCCGACGCAGTGGATCAAGCTGGCGTCCAACCCCCAGATGCGCAGCGTCAGGTGGCGCGGCATCGGCATCACGATGGGGCTCAACACCGTCGCGACCGCGGTGTGCGAGAGCTCCGGGGGTGCGGTCGACAAGGCCGCGTTCTTCTCGCCCTGGATGGGCTTGAACATGTCCGGTCAGGTCGATCCGAACTTCGCCGAGGGCGGCGGCAAGGACGACATCGAGTGGAGCCTGTGGGGTCTGAACAAGACCATTCACGCGGCCTTCAAGAAGATGGGTGGCAACCTCACGCGGCAGGCGTTCGCGCAGGCGATGACCGGCGGCATCAGCAGCGGGATCTATCCGGACCTGAGGCACACACAGTCCAACCACTTCGGGGCGACCTCGGTCAACGTGCTGCGGCTGTCCTGCGGCTCGAAGCCCGCGCAGTTCCGATCAGAGAAGGCCGACACCTTCCGGAAGAGCTTCTAGACCTCCCCCGTTGTCTGACGGCCTCGTGCCCGGCGGCGACGGAGAAAGGCGGGCCCCGTGGGCCAGTTCATCAGTTCGCTGCTGATCGGTGTTGTGACGGGGTCCATCTATGCACTGCTGGCCGTCGGGTTGGTCTTGATCTTCAAGACCCAGCGGGTCGTCAACTTCGCGCAGGCCGAATTCGCCACGATGGGGGCCTTCGGCTTCTACGCGTTCCACAACCTGGGGGGGCTCGGCTACGCCGCGGCGGCCGCGCTCGCGGTCCTCGGGTCAGGGCTGCTCGCCCTGGTCGTGGAACGGGCCGTCATCCGGCCGTTGCGAGAAGCACGCGACGTCACGGTGTTTGTCGCCACCGCCGGCGTCGCGCTGTTCATCGTGAGCATGACCCTTTTCGTCGGCGACGCGAACATCCGCCAGGTAGAGCCCCTTTTTGCCGGCAATCCCGAGTTCACGCTCAGCGGGCTGCCGATCTCGTATCAGCAGTTGTTGGTGATCGCGGTGCTGGCGGTCGTGGCCGTGCTCCTCACGATCTTCTTCAAGTTGCCGATCGGCCGTGCGCTGCTGGCGGTCAGCCGTGAGCCGTTCGCCGTGCGCCTGGCGGGGATTTCGACGTCTCGGCTGTCGATGCTGGTGTGGGTGTTGGCCGGCCTCATCGCCGGCCTCGCCGGCGTCTTCTTCGCGCCCACCACGCAGGTCACGCCCGGGTTGTTCACGCAGCTGGCGCTGTTCCCGGCGCTGACAGGGGCCGTGCTCGGCGGCCTCACGTCCCTTCCAGGGGCCGTCCTCGGGGGATTGGCCGTGGGGATCGTCCAGTCGGTCGCGTCCGTCTACGCGACCAATCTCGGGGTGCCTGGGCCGGACACTGCCATCGTGTTCATCATCCTGCTCGCGGTGCTGTTCTTCCGCCCCGAGGGTTTGCTCGCCAGGGAGGCCTAGATGGCCACCACGGACTCTGCACGGCCCACCATCCAGCTTCCGGCACAGCCGGTGGAAGCCGGCAACTCGAGGCCCCAGGAGCGTTTCAGGCCCTCCGCCGGCGGCTGGGCGGCGCGGTACGCCGTCGCCATCGGCGTCGTCACGTTCATCTTCGTGCTGCCGATCATCGTTCCTGACGAGTCAGCGGCGAACCTGGTCATCTCCGCCGCGATCTTCGCCTGCGTCGCGTTGAGCATGAACATGCTGACGGGGTACTTGGGTCAGCTGTCCCTGGGCCACCAGGCCTTCTTCGGCATCGGCGCCTTCGTCGCGGCGACGATCGTCACGTCCAACGGCCTTCCCTTCGTTGCGGGCCTGGCTGTCGGTGGTCTCAGCGGAGCGTTCGCCGCGATCATTCTCGGCGGTGTCGCATTGCGCATCCGTGGCCTGTATCTGGCGATCGTCACGCTGGCGTACGGGCTGCTCGCGGAGAACTCGCTGTTCCTGATTCGCGGCCTCACAGGGGGCGGCGCCGGTCTGCCCGCCGATCGTCCCGCCGGCTTCGCGACAAACCGCGCCTACGCCTACATCTGCCTGGGCATGCTGGCGCTGCTGTTCGCCTTCGACTGGCGCTTGATGAAGTCCAAGGCGGGTCGCGCGATTCTCGCGATCCGCGACGACGAGAAGGTGGCGGCGACCTTCGGCATCAACATCACCGGCTACAAGCTGCTGGCGTTCGTGCTGTCGGGCATCTACGCCGGGCTCGCAGGGTCGCTGTACGCATTCCAGATCGGCAACGTGGTGGCCGCCCCGTTCAACCTTGCCCTGGCCCTGACCTTCGTGCTGATGGCGGTCGTCGGCGGCCTCGGCAACCGCGTCGGTGTCGTGATCGGTGGTGCCTTCTTCGCGACGATCGACACGATCCTCGAACTCGTCCACAGCTTCTTCATCTGGCTGGGTGGTCTGGTCGGGATCCACTGGGGCCACGGGCTTGACCCCACGCTGGCGCCCGTGATCGGCGCGGCCCTGCTGGTGCTCACGCTGATCGGCCACCCGGGCGGCATCGGCCAGCAGATCGCCCCGCTCCAGAACTGGGTGCGCGGCGGCAAATTCACACTGCACGGCGGCGACAAGCCGGCTGTGGTGAGCGGAGGTGGCTCAGTTGGCCGTCCTTGAGGTTCACGACCTGGGCATTCGCTTCGGTGGCCTGCAGGCGCTGGAAGCCGTCACGTTCAAGGCGGACGAGTACGAGATCGTCGGACTGATGGGCCCCAACGGCGCGGGCAAGACCACGGCGTTCAACTGCATCACAGGCTTCTACGAGCCGACCACCGGGACCATCTCGTACCGGGGCCGCGACATCACCTCCCTGCGACCCGACCAACGCGCCGCCCTGGGCATCGGTCGGACCTTCCAGCAGGTGGGCCTGGTGCGCACCATGACCGTGCTGGAGAACCTTCTCACAGCCCAGCACGCTCGTATCCGCTACGGCGCGGCCTCGGGCATGTTCGGGATCCCAAACGCGCTGGTCGAGGAACGTGAACTGGTGCGCCGCGCCATGGAGGTCATGGACTTCATGGGCATGACGCGTCTCGCCCACACCCCACTGGCGGGCCTGCCCTACGGCACCTTGAAGATGGTCGAGGCCTCAGCGGTGCTTGCGACCGACCCCGACCTGTTGCTGCTCGACGAGCCGTCGGCCGGCATGAGCCCTGAGGAGTCGCACGAGTTCGGCGAACTGCTCCTGCGCATCCGCAAGCAGCTCGGTGTGACGATCGTCATGATCGAGCACCACGTGCCGATGGTCGTCGCGGTGTGCGACTACATCTACGTCCTGAACTTCGGACGGCTGCTGGCGCAGGGTCTGCCCGCCGAGATCCAGAGCCATCCCGAGGTCATCAGCGCCTACTTCGGCGAGGAGGAAACCTATGGCGCAGCCTGAATCCAACGGCGCCTTCTTCTCCGTCGAGGGGCTGAGGGTCGGCTACGGCTCCCTGCCCGTCCTCTACGGGATCGACATGCAGGTCGACGAGGGCGAGACCGCTGTCGTGCTCGGCCTCAACGGCGCCGGCAAGACGACGACTGTCCTGACCCTGGCCGGAATGATGCGTCCGTGGCAGGGCCGCATCATGTTCGACGGCGAGGATGTCACCAAGACTGGGGTCGAGGCGATGGTGAAGCGCGGTGCCGTGCTCGTTCCCGAGGGCCGGCGGGTGTTCCCGAACCTGCCGGTCGAGGAGAACCTGCGCGTGGGCGCGTGGGTGCGCCGGCGTGACAAGGACTTCGTCGATTCGCAGATCGAACGTTGCTACCGGTACTTCCCCCGTCTGGAGGAGCGCCGCAAGCAGATCGCAGGGACGTTGTCCGGCGGCGAGCAGCAGATGCTGGCGATCTCGCGCGGACTGATGGCGCGCCCCCGGCTGCTCATGATCGACGAGGCGTCCCTGGGACTCGCGCCGGTCATCGTGCAGCAGGTCCTCGAAGTGGTGCGTGAGATCAACGCCGACGGTGTGACGGTCATACTCAACGAGCAGAACGTCGGCTCGCTGAGGCTCGCGGACAAGGCGTACGTGATCCAGAAGGGCGTGCTGGTGTACTCCGGCTCGGCCGTGGACCTGCGCGATTCCAAGGAGATGCGCAGGGAGTTCCTGGGGGTGGGTTAGGCGCTGCCTACGGCTTGCACACCCGGCATGGCGACAGCGACCGCGCCTCTGCCTCCAGTCGTGTGAGCGTCCGGAGGTCTTCACGACCCGCGACGAGGTGGCACGAGGAGCGGTGGTAACTGGAACGGCCCGCAATCACGATCTCCTCGCCGGCAGCCGGCGCCGTCGGTGTCGCACCGCCGGTAAAGGCCGAACCGGCCGTGTCCAGAGCCGACAGGCCCGGCCTCCCTGCAGCCGCGGCGGGCACCGCGACGGGCTCCGACTCGGGGGCGGGGATGAGACCGCCCTGCTCGCGCACCCTGGCCACCAGGTGCATGACCGCGACGTTGAGCTCGGCCATTTGCTTGGCGCGCCTCGCGCCGAACGTGCGCAGGCTCTGCACGTACTCCACTCCCGCGCCGATGATGATCAGTCCCAGTCCCGGCATGGCCCCGGACAGCAGGAACGGGAACTGCCCCTGGATGTAGTCGAGCCCCGCGGCGCCGTTCCAGGCGATCACGATCATCATGAAGCCGAGGACGACGAGAATCCGGCCGAGGTATGTGGCCACCGCAGATGCACCGCGCATCGTCTACCGCCCCTCCTCGAAGGCACCGCGACCCGCGATCTCAGCCGTGGCCGCGTCACTGTCGGCGCCGTTGGTCGCTGACCGGGGCCGCGGCCGGTACTCGCCGGTCACGGACGGGTCGTACGGGTCCCGCGGCCCCACCAGGCCGGCGAGTTCGTTGATCGACGCGCGGAGCTTCTCCAGCTGCGCCTCCCGTTCCTCCGCGTCCTTGCGCACCATGGCGAGGACGAGGACGCCCATGCCGATGATGATCAGGGCGATGCCCGGCACCGACGCGGAGAGCAGGTAGGGGAACTGGCCCTGGACATAGTCGAGACTGGCCGCGCCGTCCCATCCGAGGGTGATCAACGCGCCGCCCACGACCAGCAGACCCACGCCGGCAATAATGGCTGCCTGGCCTTGCTTCATGCCGTACTCCTAGGTTTACCCGCGCCGAGCGGGGACGTTGCGAAGGCTTGCCGTCGGGAGTCTCTTCGCCACTCGGGGGTCACAATCCTGCACCCGCGGGCCTTGCAGCGGGGGGCGGGGGTGCCTACACTGAAGGGTCCGTCGCCGAGTGGCGGCGGATGACAAGACATACGACCGTGGTCGGGAAATTCGGCCCGCAGGGTGGCATTTCCGGCGGCTCGATAGGTACCTGAACTTTGGCCGAGCTTCGTCGCCTCAGCGTCCCGAGCCGGGAGGTTGACACGGAGGACGGCCGCAGGTACCGTTCCCGCTCGCCGCAGGGACGGTTCACGTCCGGCGGTTCGCGGCCGAAAGGCCAAACACGATGCAGGGGCTTCGGTAGTCCTGCGCGAACGAGTCCGAAAGCCGGCTCGGGCGGATCATCGCCCGACGGAACTCGGACGGAGCGCAACCCCGCTCCTTGAAAACTGCACAGTGTGCCAAAAGTCAGTGCACATGAACCCCGCCTTTGGGATCGGCCCGACTCCGGTCGGATCAGCCGTGAAATAGGGTGGCGTAATTGACACTGGTTCCGGACAGTTGAACAACACCAGCTGTTTTGAACTGGATTGAGCAATCATGGTCAGGCAGCGATCTGAGTTGGTCGTTGTTCATGGTTGGCTTTCCATCCACGGAAGCGCGGCTGCAGGACCTCCGGGTCCGACAGTTTGCAATTCTCAAATGGAGAGTTTGATCCTGGCTCAGGACGAACGCTGGCGGCGCGCCTAACACATGCAAGTCGAGGGAGAACCGGACCTTCGGGTCCGGGGAGACCGGCGAACGGGTGAGTAACACGTGAGGAATCTGCCCTGTAGACCGGAATAACCACGGGAAACTGTGGCTAATGCCGGATATTCTCGCCGCTCCGCATGGAGCAACGAGGAAATGGTCAGCCGCTACAGGATGACCTCGCGGCCTATCAGCTTGTTGGTGGGGTAACGGCCCACCAAGGCAACGACGGGTAGCTGGCGTGAGAGCGCGAACAGCCACACTGGGACTGAGACACGGCCCAGACTCCTACGGGAGGCAGCAGTGGGGAATCTTGCTCAATGGGCGAAAGCCTGAAGCAGCGACGCCGCGTGCGGGAAGAAGGCCTTCGGGTTGTAAACCGCT
>WHTG01000196.1 GCA_009377835.1 Nitriliruptorales bacterium | reverse complement strand
GTGCGGCCCGAAGCGCCCGCCCTTGTCGAAGTAGCTCGAGTACCCAAGGCCTTCGTTGGGGACCGGGACCGGCAGAAGGGATATCACCCGGTACGTGTCGCCCTTCTCCTCCACGACGAACGCGTAGTTCAGGGGGTCACCGCGGTTCTCCAGAATCGCCTCACTGTTCGCCACCACCAGCCCCCGGTCTCCCAGCGGCACCGCGGAGTGGCAGCCGAGCTTGCTGCCAAGATCGCCGAAGTCGACTCGGGCGACCAGCCGAAGGTCGCGGACATCCGAAACATCCAACACGACCATGCCGACGCGTCCGTAGCCGAGGTACGCGCGCGTACCGTGCACGTAGGCGGGGCCGTGCAGATAGGCGTCGTGCTCGGGCACCTCACCACCGGCGACGTGCTGCCCCGGCCACCACCAGCGGCTCACCTCCCTCGGGTGCGAGGGGTCCGAAACGTCGACGACGATCGGAATGTTGCCGACGAAGCCCTCGGGGTTGGCGGCCAGGATCGCGAACGGTCCGCCGTTGTAGAAGTTGCGGTGCGTCCCCCGACCGCCGCTGCGATAGCGCCCCAGCAGGCGCGGCTCGGCCGGCTCACTCGCGACATCCCATACAAGCGCCCCTTCCTCGAAGGGCCGTCCTGGCGGGATCCCCCACCCTTCGGCGGGGGCCTCGAGCGACGTGATCATGGTTCCGTCGGCGACCTGCACCTGCAGTGTCCAGGTATCGTCCGGTCCCGGCACGTAGGCGCGCAGCTCGGGGGCGGTGGGTTCCGTCACGTCCAGCACCGACCATCCGGAGTGCCAGAACGAACCCGTGTACAGGTAGCGGCGTGAGCCGGTCACCTGCGTGGCCAGCTTGAACGCCGGCCGTCCGGAAAGATCGTGGTAGGCGAGCAACCGAAAGCCCTCTTGCTCGAGGATTGCCGGGATCTGCATGTGGTCTGCTCCCATCGGTTGCGCGGTTCGTCAACCTACTGTGACGGCGTCGTAAACCATCTTCAGCGCCACGGCGACAAGGAGCGACAGCACGAGGAGCTCGAACGCGCGCTGGGGCATGCGTCGGGCCAGACGCGTCCCCAGGGGAAGCACGACCAGGGGGAGGAGCGCCAGGAGACTGTGGCGGACCCGCTCGGGGGTGTACAGCCCCAGCGCCGTGAGCGAGAACACCTGGGCGACGGTGAACAGCTGGAACAGCGTCACGATCGAGACCAGGTACACCTCCTTTTCCAACCGGTACGCGTGGAGCCAGGTGAGCAGCACGGGGCCCGAGAGACCCGTCGCGCCCTGCAACGCGCCGGCGACTGCACCCACGGGCACGGACAGGTAGCGCGTCGTTGCGGGCGGCAGACGAAGGTCCGGATGTGCGAAGAACAGCAGGACGTAGACAAAGATCATGGCGGCCAGCGCCAGCGACAGCACCGGGGCGTCGAGCGTCTTGAGAAGCCATGTGCCCGCGAGCACGCCGATCATCCCCGTCCCGAGCATGGCCGGCAGGTCACGGGTCCGATGGAGGTGGTGGCGCAGCGCCCACAGCATCCAGGCGTTCGACACGATCCCCGGGATCGTCATGATGACGATCGAACGTTCGACGCCCAGGAAGACCGCCATCACTGGAATAGCGATGAGCGGCAGACCGGAACCGGTGGCGCCCTTTACGAATGCGCCGAGCGCGATTGCGAGGACGATGACCACGATGTCGGTCATCCGCTGGGCCCCCCGTCGGCCGCCGAGCGCCCTGCCGCCTGTCCGTCGGCCCCCGCGACGGGCGACTGCGACACGGTGTGGGTGTCCGTCAGTCCGTAGGCTGCGGCTACCGCCGTGGCCACCAGCAGGCCGGCGACGAGTAGCACCGCGGGGGTTTGGCCGAAGCGCTCGAACACGACCGCGGCACTGGCCGGTCCCGCGATCAGTCCGACGTCGCCGACGAACCGGAACGCACCGAACTGGCGGCCCATGCCACGTCCCATGCTGCGGTCACCCAGCATCGTGTTCGCGACCGATATCCCGAAGGACGCCAGCGACATCACCACGATCGCGGACAGCCATGCCCAGACGCTGCCCCGCAGGGCGAGCAGCGCCACACCCACCGCCTGAAGCAACAACCCGGGCACCAGGGCAGCCTTGCGGGACACGCGATCCGCGACGACCCCCCCGATCGCGGCGCCGGCGAGACGGCAGACACCCCCCACGCCCAGGGCCAAACCGATGCTCGCCGCGCTGAGGTTGAAGGCGTCCGCTCCGATGATCGGCACGAGCGTCTCGGGCATAGACCCGAGGGTGAAGAACATCGCGAACGGGACCAGGTACAGAATCGCGCGCTCGCGGGCGCCCAACCTGGGGGGCGCTGGACCCGTTCCAGCGATGATCCCGCGGGAAGGCCCGGTGCCCGCGGGGACGCGTCTTCCCCCAGCCCGCGACGGCATCAGGATGGTCGCCGCAAGCATCCCCGCCAGCACTGCACCCGCGACCTGGGCGGTGCGCCAGGTACCCAGCGCTGCGAACAACCCACCCAAAGTCGGCCCCACCGCCTGACCGCCGAGCAGCGCCGCGGAGAAGCCCGCGAGCGACCGCCCGCGCTGCTGGGCGGGAGCGACCTGCGCGAAGTAAGCGGAGCCGGTCGTGTTGGTGGCTGCGGACGAGACGCCCAAGAGGAAGGCGGCCAGGTAGACGACCGTCGCGGTGGGCGCGGCGGCCAGCACGAGACTGCCCACCGCGAGCAGGGCTGCCGCTGCGCCCAGCATCCAGCGCGCCGAGCGGGCATCCGCGAGCCATCCCGCCGGGATGTCGGTCGCCAGTCGGCCGACCGCGAAAGCCGTGGTGATCAGTCCGAGGTCCGCCGCCGTCATCGACAGCTCTCGACCGATCGACGGCAGCAGCGGAACACGGAAGAACGCGACCATCGATATGCCGAAGACCGCGGCGCCGACGAGCACCATGGGCCGCAGCCGGGGCGGCGCCGCATGCGTATGCGCTGGATCTGCCGGTTCGGTCGGTCTCCCGGGGCTCACCATTCGACTGCGACGGTCTCCTCGGCTCGCGCGCCCGGGATTCGGCACCGCCGACAAACGAGGTGGCCACACCCCGGCGCCGCGGTCCACGCGGCACGTGATTACGCAATCTATCGTCGGTTCTGATGGACGACCAAGACGCCCATGTGTAGCGGCGCTGCCCGACGGCTGCCCTCCCCCTGCTGTGGCCGGTGTCGAGACCCGCTTGCCAGCCGCAAGAAACGATCGCTACGGTCACGGCGCGGTCGCAGAGCCATGTGTCGATGCAGCGTGCGAATGTGGAAGGGAAGCGGTGACGGACGACTACGACATCGTCGTGGCCGGAGCGGGGCACAACAGCCTGGTCGCGGCGGCCTATCTCGGCAAGGCGGGTCTGCGCTGCCTGGTGCTCGAGGGGCGGGAGGTGATCGGCGGCGACACCGCCACCGAGGAGCTCACTCTGCCGGGCTTCTGGTCGGATACCTGCTCCACGGCGCACAACGTGCTGCAGGCCAGCCCGACGCTCCGTTTTGACGAGCTCGGGTTGGCCGCCCACGGGCTGGAGTACATCCACCCCGACCCTGTCGTGCACATGCCGTTCCCCGACGGCACGTCGTTGACGATGTGGCGTGACCTGGACCGCACCTGCGAGGAGTTCGCCGCCTTCTCGCCGCGCGATGCCGACGGGTACCGACGGATGATGAGCGAGTACGACGACGTGAAGGGACTCTTCGGCGCGTACCGCTATACGCCCATCGACTGGGGGCCCTCGCTGGACGAGCGTTTAGCGGATCGCGCTGACGGTATGCGGTGGCAGCGCCGGCGGCAGATGAGTGCCTGGGAGATCATTCGCACCGAGTTCGAGGACTGGCACAGCCGGGCGTTCATGCTGTGGATGGCCTTCATGACCATGCAGCCCCCGGACCATCCCGCCACCGGCCTGCTGGCCTACTCGCTTGCGTACGGCCGCCAGATGCATTCGTGGACGCTACCGAAAGGCGGATCCCGTGCTCTGCCGCTCGCGCTGGCCCGCGTCGTGACCGACCAAGGCGGGGCCGTACTGACCGGCAAGCCGGTCGTCCGGCTTGTCGTCGAGGGCGAGCGCTGCGTCGGAGTGGAGACCGCGGACGGCGAGCGGTTCGGCGCGCGCAGGGGGGTCCTGTCATCGATCCACCCCAAGCACCTCGTTGACATGGCGCCGCGCCAGGCGTGGGGTGAGGACTTCCTGTTCGGGGTCGACACGTGGCAGGCCGGTGTGTCGATGTTCGTCGCGCACTATGCGTCGACGGAACCGCCGCGCTTTGCGGCCGCCGATAGAGAGCTCACCCCCGTCGCGGTGGGGATCGCACCATCGGTGGAACGGGTGCTGCGCATCGGCGGCCAGTTCAGCCGCGGTGCCGTCGAGATCGACGACCCGGTTCTGCTGGTGCTGTGCCCGACGACCGCCGACCCCACCAGGGCGCCCGAGGGCAGCCACACCCTGAAGGTCATCGGCTTCCAGCCCTACGAGCTGCCCGAGGGACCCCACGCCTGGGACGACTGCAAGGACGAGGTGTCGCGCGCCAATCTGATGCAACTTCGCCGCTTCGCACCCAATCTCACCGACGACGTCCTGCTCGCGGCGGCCGTGAAGAGCCCCCTGGACCTCGAACGCATCAATGCCCATAACTGGCACGGCTCCTGCCATGGAGGAGCCCAGGGGCCTGCGCAGTCCGGGCGCCTGCGGCCCGTGCCGGGCTGGGCGCAGCACCGGATGCCGATCCCAGGGCTGTACCAGACCGGCTCCACCACCCATCCGGGCGCGTCGGTGTCCGCCGGCCCGGGTCGCAATGCGGCCGCGGTGATCCTGAAGGACCTGGGAACCGGCCTCGAGGCCGCGCTGGCCTGACGCCCTGCGAGGTCTATGCGTCGTCCGGCACAGGCGCCCGCACCCAAAGCATCTCGACGTTCACGCCGGCGTCCTTGAGCAGGTTGAAGACCGGACAGCGACGTTCGGTCTCCTCCACGACCTCACGCATGAATCCCCACATGCGGCTGCCGAAGGCATGCATCACGTGATGGGTGAGGTCGACGGAGAAGCCACCCGTGCGGAACATGCCGATCATCGAGTTCATGTACTCCAGCACGGTCGGCGTCGGAGCCGGCCGTGACTCGATGGCCTGGCGTGCCCATGGATGACGAAGCAGCGCACGCCGCGCCGAAAGGACCCGGGCCCGAACGGCGCGCTTCCAATCCCCGTCGTCGCTGGGTGAGTCGATCTCGCCGACGATGACATCGACCATCCCGTCGAGCAGCTCGTCCTTGTTGGCGACGTGCTTGTACAGCGCCATCGGCACGACGCCCAGCCGCTCGGCGAGGATGCGCATGCTGACCGCATCGATCTCCGCCGTGTCGGCGAGCTCGACCGCGGCATGCAAGACGCGGTCCCGGTTCAGCCGTGTGCGGCGCTCGCCTGTGACCTTCTGCTCGGTCTGACCCATCGCTCGGGTGCCTCCCAACCCGACGCCGTGTGCACACCGTTCACCGTACTGTCCCGGCTCTTGACGGTGAACGTGCCGCAGTACC